>MIAC01000268.1:0-1255 GCA_001830475.1 Rhodospirillales bacterium RIFCSPLOWO2_12_FULL_67_15 | reverse complement strand
TGTTGAGCACCTGGGCGATGGTCCAGCCGCGGCCCTTGGCAACGTCGAGGCATTTCTTGTGATCGAGCGGGTCGATCGCCAGCGCCGCGCCGGTTTCGGGACACGCGATCAGGTAGTTGAAATTGCGGTAACTGTTGGCGGTCCAGATCTGTTCGACGATCACGGAAGGGTTCTCCGGTGGCGGGAGGCCAGCTTAGCCGATCAGCCGTTGTCGGCCAAAATGGTTCCAGCGAGATAGAGCGAGCCGCAGATCAGGATTCGGGCGGATGCGGGCTCTTGTGCGACCACGGCCCTTATGGCCGCCGTCGCGTTGGGTGCGGTTTTGGCCGCGAGCCCAAGCCCTTGCGCGGTTTTAGCGAGCGTTTCGGCTGGCACCGCGTTGGCTTCACCCGGGATCGCGAGGGCGTGAAGCGAGCGGACATGGGGCGCGAGCGGCGCGAGAAATCCAGCGATGTCCTTGCTGTTAATCATGCCGAAAATAAGGTGCACCGGACGCTCCCGCGTCCAAATCGCGGCTTCGGCGGCGAGCGCCGCGCCCGCAGCCGGATTGTGCCCGCCGTCGAGCCAGAGTTCCCACCCCTGGGGCAGAAGAGACGCGAGCGGCCCCCGCGCCAGGCGCTGCAGGCGGGCTGGCCATTCGGCGCGCGCGATCCCTTGCGCCAGCGCGGATGCGTGGATGCCGAGGCCCTGCGTGGCAAGGAGCGCGAGCACGGCGACCGCCAAGCCCGCGTTGCCCATCTGGTACGCGCCGGGAAGCGACGGCTCAGGGAACGCGCGCACGCCGCCCGCGTCCGTGTATTCAAGACCGTTTCCTTGCCGCGTGATCTTCCAATCGCGTCCTTCCAGGAAGAGCGGCGCGCCGACTTCGCGCGCGCGGGCTTCGATGACGGCCAGCGCCTCGGGCGCTTGCGCCGCGACGGCGCAAGCGACGCCGGGCTTCAGAATCCCGGCTTTTTCTCCCGCGATTTGGACGAGCGTTTCGCCGAGGTAGTGCTGGTGGTCGAGCGAAACCGGAGTGATCGCGCACGCGGCGGGGCGGGGGATCAGGTTGGTGGCGTCGAGCCGGCCGCCGAGGCCGGTTTCGAGCAAGACGATGTCGGCGGGTGCGCGCGCGAACGCGAGAAATGCGGCAGCGGTGGTGATCTCGAAAAAAGTGATGGGCTCGCCCGCGTTCGCCGCCTCGCATTCCTCGAGCAGGGCGGACAGCGCCTTGTCGCTGATGATCCCGCCGCCGACGCGGATGCGCTCGTTGAAG
>MIAC01000267.1:3203-6838 GCA_001830475.1 Rhodospirillales bacterium RIFCSPLOWO2_12_FULL_67_15 | reverse complement strand
CAAGGAAGCGGACGGGCTTTATCACGCCGAGTTGTACGTTTCGCGTCCCGAAAACGCCGCCCGCGAGATGCCGCTCGGGTCCGTTCTTTCGGTCACCAGCGGCGCAAGCCGGCCGTTCGGCCGGCGCTACCGCCTGCTCGACGATAGCCGGGTTAAATTGGTTCCTTAAAGCCTATAAGTTCGTTTAGGCTTTAGCAGTACGGTTTATAGGGAGAACCATGAAACAAAACGCTTCGCTTGCGCATTCATCGCTGATTTCCCGAATATGGCAGAGCGTCGCTTCCCGTCTGTCGCTAGCTCCCCGCAGCAAGAAGGATGAAATCGAGTTTCAAAGCAATGGCGTGCTTACGCTGGGCGTTGAAATCGAACTACAATTGATTGAAAAGGCCACTCTGAACCTTGCCCCCCGTGCGGATGAACTACTAAAAGCAACGCAGCATCTGAAGAAGGTAAAGCCGGAATTCTATCTTAGCACCGTCGAGGTCAATACCGATAAATGCATTACAGTTTTGGACATTGAGCAAGATCTCCAGTCAACGCTGACGGAACTTAATCCTCTTGCGGAGAAACTCGGTGTCGCGCTTTCCACAACGGGCGTACATCCCTTCGCAAAATACTCGGATTGCATCATCTCACCCACCGAGCGTTACCAGGAACTCATTGACCGCAACCAGTGGCTCACCCGCCGTATGACGGTATATGGCCTGCATGTGCATTTAGGTATGGCAAGCGGAGACGATTGTATCCGCTACAATAATTTCTTCATGTATTTTACGCCGCACTTGCTGGCGCTCTCCGCTAGTTCCCCTTTCTGGCAGGGCGCGGATACTGGGCTTTCTTCCTGCCGCCCGACAACATATGAGGCGCTCCCAACCGCCGGTCAGCCGTATCATGTACGCAACTGGAAGGAATTTGAGAATCTTTACGAGTCGCTCAAGAAATGCGGCTCGATCAATACAATGAAAGATCTCTGGTGGGATTTGCGCCCAAGTCCTGGCTATGGAACGCTGGAGATTCGCGTTTGCGATGGATGTGCAACGCTTTATGAAACGCTTGCCATTACCGCCTTCATCCATGCGCTGGCAAATTGGTTTGCTGATCGCGGCAGCTGGCTGGAATCTGTTAATTACCCGCCGCGCTGGTTATCCCGCGAGAATAAATGGCGCGTCATCCGCTATGGGCTGGATGCGGAACTGGTGATGAACACCAACGGCAAAACCAAGCGCCTGCGGGACGACATCGAGGAATGGGTAGAAAAGCTGAATCCTTATGCCGAAAAACTGGGCTACCAGATATACCTCTCCAACCTTCTTGCCTTGCTGGAAAAGGGAGTAAGCTCGGAACGTCAACGAAGGGTCTTCCAGAAAACAGGATCATTGGAGGCTCTCGTGCAATTTAACATCAAAGAATTTTCGACACAAAAACCAGAATGGGATTAAATAATGGTAAGTCGACTGCGGCGGTTTAGCTTGCGGTTTACCCCGCCGGGCAGGCGCGGCTCACAACTTTCTTCAATTTGACAAAAAGGGATTCAGCGAGGACGAACTGCGTTCGGTCGTCGCCAGTCTGGAAGCCCAGGGCATCGACCCGACCGGCAAGGAAGCGGACGGGCTTTATCACGCCGAGCTGTACGTTTCGCGTCCCGAAAACGCCGCCCGCGAGATGCCGCTCGGGTCCGTTCTTTCGGTCACCAGCGGCGCAAGCCGGCCGTTCGGCCGGCGCTATCGTCTTCTCGACGATACCCGCGTCAAATTGATCCCCTGAAGCCCGGGCGATCTGCGCGGCGCGGCTGATTTGGGGCCTTTCCCGGAAGGCCCATTCCCTGTTATTCCAGATAAGCGATTTGACCTGAATCAAGTCGAGTCGGGCGTTTGCGCCTAAAGTTTACGTAGGACGCGGCGCTCGCGGCAATCCTTTCCGAAGGGGCTTTCCGATGTACAAGCACATTCTCATCGCGACCGACGGGTCCGGGCTGTCGGAAAAAGCGGTCAAGCACGGCGTCAAGCTCGCCAAGGCCCTCAAGGCCCGGGTCACGGGCATGACGAGCACGCCGACCTGGCTCGATCTCCACGCCGGTCCCGGCGCGATGGCGGTGGCCTCGGACGACTACGAAAAGGAAGCGGAAGCCAACGCCGCCAAGGCCCTCGCGCCGATCGTGCGGGCGGCGAAGGCGGCGCGCGTGCCGTGCGCGACGGTTCATGTCCGGCATCCGAACGTCTGGGAGGCGATCATCCGGACCGCGCGGGCGAAACGCTGCGACGTGATCGTCATGGGCTCGCACGGACGGAGCGGCATGAAGGCTCTCGTCCTCGGGAGCGAAACCAACAAGGTGCTGGCGCACACCCGGATCCCGGTTCTCGTTCACCGCTGAGGGCCGGCTTTTTTCGGGATATCGTCCGCCGAGTCCGCGGAAAAAACCGGAGCGGGCGAACGGCGTGGCTCTAGTCTTCATCGCCGGCGCGCGCGACACGCGTTTGGCGCCGGCAACCGTGGAATCCCGGAGTCGATTTTAAGTCGAAGCTCCGGGTGTGATGTACTAATATTCATCAGTTTCGAAAAATTTCGAGTGGACGCGCGCGGCGATGAACACCAGCCTGTTCTTGCGCTTTTTCCTGCCTTTGCTGGCGGTGCTGGCGGCGATGGCCGCCGCCCTCACGCCCGTCACCGACAGCCTGATCGCGCGCTGGTTCCAGCACGATGTCGAAATCCGGTCCCGGCTGATCTTCAATTCGATCCACGATTCTTTGCTCGTTCTCGCCCGTCAATCGTCGCGGCGCGAAATGGAAGCCTTGTTCGAACGCATCGCGGGCGACGAGCGGGTCATGGCGGTCGGCTGGTGCGACGGGGCGGGCAAATTGCAAAGAGCCAGCAAGGCCTGGCCGAAAAAATTCGGCTGCCCGGGCGCCCGGGCCGGCGGCCAGCCGACCTTTCGCACCGAAGACCACGGGCGCGGCACGGTTCTGGTGGCGGCATTCCCGATTTCGAGCGAAGACGCCGCCCTCGGCCGCCTTCTCATCCTCCACGACATGAGCTTCGCCGCCGGCCGCAGTCTCGACGCCCGGCTGTATCTGATGACGTTTCTCGTTCTGCTCGGCCTCGCCGTGGCGGGCGTTACGGTTCTGATGGCGCGGTTGACGCTCCGCGGCTGGATCCGCTCGGTCCGGCACAGCCTGCAGGCGCCGCTCGGAAGCTTCAATCCCGGCAAGGAACCGCAACTGGCTCCCGTGATCGGCGAAATCCGCCAGCTGCTGCGCGATCTCGATATTTCGCGCCGAACCGCGACCGGCATCCGGGTCGACTGGTCGCCGGACACGCTTCGCCGCACGCTCGAAAGCGAGCTTCCCAACGTGCAAGTCATCGTCGCTTCCAATCGCGAGCCTTACATTCACAACCGCGGCCCCGACGGCAAGATCACTCTGCAGCATCCGGCCAGCGGGTTGGTGACCGCGCTGGAACCCGTGATGCAGGCCTGTCGCGGCGTTTGGATCGCGCACGGCAGCGGTTCCGCGGACCGCGACACCGTGGACAGCTCCGACCGGATCGCGGTGCCGCCCGGGGCGCCGCTCTACACGCTGCGCCGCGTCTGGCTGAGCGACGAGGAGCAGGAAGGCTACTACTACGGGCTGGCCAACGAG
>MIAC01000267.1:2912-3177 GCA_001830475.1 Rhodospirillales bacterium RIFCSPLOWO2_12_FULL_67_15 | reverse complement strand
GTTCGTGCGCCCCGTGTTCCGGGAATCCGACTGGGAGCAGTACGTGGCCGTCAATCGCAAGTTCGCCGACGCGATCGTCGCGGAAGCCGCGCGCCCGGATCCCGTCGTCCTGGTCCAGGATTACCACTTCGCCCTGGTGCCGAGGATGATCCGCGAGAAACTTCCGCAGGCGACCGTCATCGCCTTCTGGCACATCCCTTGGCCCAATTCCGAGGTCTTCGGCATCTGCCCTTGGCGCGAGAAGATCGTGGACGGCCTGCTCGGC
>MIAC01000267.1:2465-2815 GCA_001830475.1 Rhodospirillales bacterium RIFCSPLOWO2_12_FULL_67_15 | reverse complement strand
CGGTGTCGGTCGGCGGACACGCCGCCTTGGTGCGGCCTTATCCCATCTCCATCGCCTGGCCGCCGTTGCCGCTCAGGAACTTGCCGCCGGCGCGGGAATGCCGGGCGGCGGTTTTGGCCCGCCACGGGCTGCCCGCCGATACCCTGCTCGGCGTCGGTGTCGAGCGTTTCGATTTCACCAAGGGCATTCCCGACCGCTTTCGCGCGGTGGAGATTCTCTTCGAACGGCACCCGGAGTGGATCGGACGGTTCGTCCTGATCCAGGTGGCGGCCCCAAGCCGCAGCAAACTGGCCGCGTATCAGGACATCCAGAAAGAATCCGCCGCCGTCGCCGAACGGATCAATGCCCGC
>MIAC01000267.1:0-2301 GCA_001830475.1 Rhodospirillales bacterium RIFCSPLOWO2_12_FULL_67_15 | reverse complement strand
GCGTCGCTCGAATTATTGGAGGCATTGATTGTCAACCCGTTCGACGCCCGCGCCACCGCCGACGCCATCGATCGCGCTCTGCGCATGACGCCCGACCAGAAGCGGGAGCGCATGCGGCTGATGCGCGAATCGGTCAGCGAAAACAACATTTATTATTGGGCGGGGCGGATGCTTCTCGACGCGTCGCGGATTCGCAAACGGAACCGGATCGAGTCGAACATAGCATCGGTCGGCGGCAAGGGGGCGAACAATGCTTGATCTTCCTCCCATCCCCGATTTTCACGAGCGTTCGTGGGCCTTGTTTCTCGACGTCGACGGCACGCTTTTGGAGTTGGCCGAACATCCGGACAAGGTCGTGGTGCCGGAGGGGCTGGTTTCCCTGCTGGTCCGGCTGAAAAATTCCCTCGGCGGCGCGTTGGCCCTGATCAGCGGGCGGAGTCTTGCATCGCTCGAGGCCCTGCTGGGGGAAACGGGCCTCGACGCCGCCGGATGTCACGGCGCCGAACTCCGCATCGCCGGGACAGTCAAGACGTTCGCCGGCGCCGATACGCTGGTCCCCCGCGTCGCCGAACGCCTCGCCCGTCGCGCCGACGCGATCCCGCTCGCCATGGTCGAGGTCAAGACGCACTCGGTCGCCTTCCATTATCGTCCGCCCGCGCTCGATCCCGGCCAAGCCCGTCAACTCGCGGAACAGGCGCTCGCCGGCGACGCCGCCCGGTTCCGCCTTCTCGCGGGCAAGAACGTCGTCGAGATCCTGCCGTCCGACGCGGGCAAGGGCCGCGCCATCGCCTGCTTTCTCGATCGCTCTCCCTATGCCGGGCGGATTCCGGTATTCATCGGCGACGACGTGACCGACGAGGAGGGATTCCGGGAAATCAACCGGCGCGACGGCCTATCCATCCGCGTCGGCGCCGACGGCGAAACCGCCGCCCGCTATCGCGCGACCGATGTCGCGGCGGCGACGGCATGGCTGGATCGGCTGGTCGGCGCGGCCGCAGAACGGGAAATCAAGCAGGTGAAACGATGACCGATCTGAACCTGGGAGTCATCGGCAATTGCTCCATCGCCATGCTGGTGGACGACGCCGCGCGGATCGTCTGGGGCGGTTTTCCGCGCCTCGACGGCGAGCCCATTTTCTGCGCGCTCGTGAACGGCACCGACCCCTATCGCCCGGATAACCCGTCCGGCGGCGGCTATTTCGCGATCGAACTCGCCAATCAAACCCGCAGCGAACCTTGTTACGTCCCGAATTCGGCGATTCTGTGCACTCGCCTTTATGGCGAAGACGGCAGCAGCGCCGAAGTGATCGACTTCGCGCCGCGCTTCGCCCTCCACGAGCGCATGTTTCGCCCGCCGTTGATCGTGCGCCGAATCTTTCCCCTGAGCGGCAAGCCGCGGGTCCGCATCCGCCTCCGACCGCGGTTCGGCTGGGGCGGTCTCCGGCCCCGGATCGCGTCGGGCAGCAACCACATTCGCTATGTGTCCGAGGACCTGACCCTGCGCCTGACCACCGACGCGCCGCTCTCCTATGTGGTCGAAGAGAGATCGTTTGTCCTCGACATGCCGGTCAATCTGATCTTCGGCGCGGACGAAACGCTCCAGTCCGGCACCGGGGAAACCGCGCGCATGTTCCACGAGCGGACCCTCGAGCATTGGCGCAACTGGGTCCGCTCGATGTCGGTTCCCTTCGACTGGCAGGAAGAATCGATCCGCGCCGCCATCACCCTCAAGCTCTGCAACTTCGAGGAAACCGGGGCCATCGTCGCCGCGTTGACCACTTCGATTCCGGAATCGCCGGGAAGCCGGCGCAACTGGGATTATCGCCTGTGCTGGCCGCGGGATGCCTATTTCGTGGTGCACGCGCTCAACCGTCTCGGCGCGACCCGCACCATGGAGGATTATCTCGGCTACATCACCAACATCGTCAGCGAAAACAGCGAAGGCATTCTTCGTCCCGTCTACGGCATCACCCGCTCGGCCGACCTGGACGAGCGCGAGGCGCCCGCGCTCGCCGGATATCGCGGCATGGGACCGGTTCGGATCGGCAACCAGGCCTACGAGCAGATCCAGAACGACGTGTACGGCAGCGTCATTCTCGCCGCGACCCACGTTTTTTTCGACAAACGCCTCGTCCGCACCGGCAATCCGCAGCTGTTCGAGCGGCTGGAGTCTTTGGGTGGGCAGGCCGTCCGGGTCTTCGACAAGCCCGACGCCGGCCTGTGGGAATTGCGCAACAGGTTCGCCGTCCACACCTTTTCCAGCCTGATGTGCTGGGCCGCCTGCGACCGCCTTTCCAAGATC
>MIAC01000266.1:12395-23671 GCA_001830475.1 Rhodospirillales bacterium RIFCSPLOWO2_12_FULL_67_15 | reverse complement strand
CCAGACCATGTTCTGGGTCTATTCGGCGCTGATGGGGCTTTCGCTCGCCAACATCTTCCTCGTCTTCACCGGCGCGAGCATCGCGCGCGTCTTCTTCATCACCGCCGCGACCTTCGGGGGCATGAGCCTTTACGGCTACACCACCAAGCGCGATCTCTCCGGCTTCGGCTCGTTCCTGACGATGGGCCTGATCGGCATCATCATCGCCGCCGTCGTCAACCTGTTCCTGCAAAGCGCGGCGCTGCAGTTCGTGGTGTCGGTGGTCGGCGTGCTGGTGTTCGTCGGCCTCACCGCCTACGACACCCAGGAGATCAAGTCGATCTACCTCGAAAGCGACGACGCCGAGGTTTCCGGCAAGAAGGCCATTCTCGGCGCGCTCAAGCTCTATCTCGACTTCATCAACATCTTCGTGATGCTGCTCCAGCTGTTCGGCGAACGCCGCTGAACCGAAACTTACGTCTCGGATAACGCGCCGCCCGGAACGCCGTTCCGGGCGGTTTCGTTTTGGGGGCCGGCGCGCGCGGATCAAGCGGCTTTCGTCAGCCGCCCAACCTTGATCCGGTTCGCGGTCTTCCTGGCCCGGGCGAGGTCGTAGGCCGCCTGCAGGCGCAGCCACGTATCCGCGCCGCCGCCGAACGCCTTGTCGAGCCTGATCGCCATCTCGGGCGAGATGCCCGAATGGCCGTTCACGATGTCGGAAAGCTGCTTGCGGCTGACGCCGAGCTTGCGCGCGGCTTCGGTCACACTCAGTTCCAGGGGTTCCAGGCAGTCGTATCGAACGGACAGCCCCGGATGCGGCGGATTCTTCATCGCCATCGATCCATCCTCCTAATGGTAGTCGATCAGGTCCACGTCGCCGGCGTGGCCGCCTCCGAAACGGAAGACGATCCGCCAGTTGCCGGAAACCGCGACCGACCAAAAACCCGCAAGATCGCCTTTCAAGGGATGCAGCCGGAATCCGGGCAGATTCATGTCGCCAACCTCGGACGCCTCGTCGAGACGAGCAAGAACGCGCTCGATCTTGTCCACGTGCTCCGGGTGCACCTTCCGCCGATCCCCTTTCTCGAACAGGAGTTTGAGGCCCTTGTGACGGAAGCCGGCAATCATCGCCGGAGTGTAACCCGTCACCTCTCAGCTTACAATCGCCGCTTTACCCTCGGACGTGCGGACCGGCGCCGCCCGGGACGCCGTTCCGGACGGTTTCGTTTTGGGGGCGGGACCAAGCTTCGATTTTCACGCCGCCAGGGCGCGGCGCACGGCGAGGGGCTCCTTGGCGATGACGGCGAGCAGGATGCGCGCGGCGCGGTCGGGGCGGCGCCGTCCCTGCTCCCAGGCGTGGACCGCAGTCACGTCGAGGCCGAAGGCGCGCGCGAACGCCGCCTGGCTCAACCCCAGGCGGCGGCGGATGCGGGCGACTTCCGCGTCCGACGGCACGCGGATTTCGTAAGTCGGCAACTCGATCTCGCCCCGGACGTGGGCGAGCGCCTCCCTCGCCGAGGCGATGAGGGCGCGGCCGAAGGCGCTACCCCTGCGCTTGGATCGCCTTGACGATTTCGCGGAGCTCTTTTTTCTCGGCATCGGACAAGTTCTCCTTCTTACCTTTGGCATAGGCATACAGCAGAATCAGCAGACCGCGCGCCGTCATAGCGAAATAAATGATCCGCGCGCCGCCGCTTTTCCCCCTCCCGCCGCGACCCGCCCGCGCTTTGCGCGCGCCGCCGGTGCCGGGAATGACCGGCCACGCTTCCGGGGCCGCGGCGATTTCCAGCTCGGCGCGCGCCCTCTCCTCGGCCGTCAGAAGCTTTCGCGCTTGGCGGTCGTAGCGGCGGGTGGCGACGACTTGCACGGATGATAGACTAAGACAATGTCGTATGGCTGGTCAATGGTCGCTCTGGACGCCGCTGTCTTCCCACGACGCAGCTTCCAATAGCTGTAACCCGCTGGAATCAAAGAATCGCTTAAAATCACGGCGCGGTTCCGGAACACCCGACTTAAACGACGCCGGTTCACAGCGATAACCGCGCCTCCGGTGACGTCGTATCAACGAAAATGGCATGTACGCGGTGCAGACAGGCGGGTCGGATGAACCCGCCAAAAAGAACGGTATGGCTAACACCATCTCAGGATGAATCTGCGCGAGTCGTCCAACATAACCGTAGGTGACCTTATTGACTTTCGCTGAGGTGGGGTACTTACCCTTGACCTGAACGGGTCTGAGGATAGGGCTGCCATGATTAACTGATTTTGACACGATGAAATCGAAGCCTATGTCGCGGTGAGGGAAGTAAACATTCCAACCCGCCTCGGCAAATCTTCCGGCGACATACAGTTCTGCGAAGTAGTCGGACGCACCCATCTGCTCTCCTCTCGCCCCTTTTTCACGCCACCCGGTCGCGTGGGGGGCGGCCGGAGAAAAAGGCGTCCAAGTTATCGAGGGCGCGGAAGCCCATGGCGTTGCGGGTGTCGAGCGTGGCGCTGCCGAGATGCGGCAGCAGGTAGGCGTTCTCGAGGCCGAGATAGCCGGGGTGGAGCTTGGGCTCGCCCTCGAACACGTCGAGCCCGGCCGCCGCCACGTGGCCCGATTTCAGCGCCGCGATCAGGGCCTCGTCGTCGACCACCGGCCCGCGGGCGGTGTTCACCACCACCGCGCCTTTGGGCAGCCTGGCGATGCGCTTGGCGTTCAGGAACTTGCGCGTTTCCGGCGTCAGCGGGCAGTGGATCGTGAGGTAGTCGCAAAGCGGCAGCATGTCCTCGACGTCGGCGTGAAAGATCGCGCCTTCGGTCTTGGCCGGCGGCAACGGGTTCTGGTCGTGGTAGTGAAGCTCGAAGCCGAACGGCTTGGCGCGGCGCGCCACCGCCTGGCCGATGCGGCCCATGCCGTAGATGCCGAGGCGCTTGCCTTGACAGCCGATGCCGATCAACTGGGTCGGCCGCCAGCCGATCCAGCGCCCTTCGCGCAGGATCTTCTGCCCCTCGTAGGTGCGCCGCGCGGCGGCGAGCAACAGCAGCATCGCCATGTCGGCGGTCGCGTCGGTCAGCACTTCGGGGGTGTTGGTGACGGCGATTCCGCGCGCCTTGGCCGCCTCGAGGTCGACGTGGTCGAACCCGACCGAGAAGGTGGCGACGATGCGCACGCTTTGGTCCAGCGCCCCGATAACGCCGGCCCCGACCGGCGTGGTCGGGCTGGTGAGGATGCCGTCCATCCCCCGGCTCAAGGCGACGATCTCGGCGTCGGCATGGAGCTTGTCGTCGGGGTTGAGGCGGGCGTCGTAGTCGCGCTTCAAGCGCGCCTCGACGGCCTCGGGGAGCTTGTTGAGAACGAAAAGTTTCGCTTTGGCGGCCACGCGGGTTCTCCTTCGTTGTTCGCTCGGGTCAGATGCTGCGCCCGCCGTCCACCTCGAGGCAGACGCCGGTCAGAAACTCGGCCTCGTCCGAGCACAAGAACAGCGCGGCGTTGGCGACGTCAAGGGGCCGGCTCATGCGGCCCAAGGGAATGGTCGCGACGAATTTCTTGCGCAGCTCCGGGGAATCCCCGCCCATGAACGCCGCCGTCAGGCCGGTCTCGCCGATCACCGGGTTGAGCGCGTTCACCCGGATGCGGTCGGGCGCGAGTTCGGCGGCCATGGAGCGGGTGAGCGCGATCGCCGCCCCCTTGGAGCCGTTGTACCAGGTGAGCCCCGGCCGGGGCCTGACGCCGGCGGTGGAGGCGATGTTGAGGATGGCGCCGCCGCCCTGCTGGCGCATGACCGGCACGGCGGCCCGCGCGGTAAGATAGATGCTCTTGACGTTGACGGCATAGACCCGGTCGAAGGTTTCCTCGTCCACGTCCAGCATGGGTTGATTGCGGTGCGTGGTGCCGGCGTTGTTGACGAGGATGTCGATGGCCCCGAACGCGTCGAGCGCGGCCGCGATCATGGCTTCGACGTCGGCGGCCCTGGCGACGTCGGCTTGGTGGAAGCGCCCGCGCGGGATCGCGGCCGCGACCCGGGCGCCCTTTTCGGCGGCGATGTCGGCGATCAGCACGCTCGCCCCTTCCTCGGCGAATCGCCGGGCGATGCCCTCGCCGAAGCCCGAAGCCGCCCCGGTCACGAGGGCCACTTTATCCTTGAGTCGCATGGAAGGAACCTCTCCTGAAGCTATCGGGCGAATTCGATCCGGAGGCGAATCGATTTCGGGCGGGTTCTTGCGCGCCCGATTTCAATAGTCCCGCCGGCGCAACACTTCGACCGCCTGATTGAGCTGGGCCATCCGTTGGTGGCTGCCCGTGCCGCTGTCGGGGTGATGGATCGCGGCGAGCATGCGGAACCTGGAACGAATTTCCGAAAAGTCCGGGTCGGCGTTGGGGGGGAAGCCGAGGACATGGAGCGCCTCGGCGGACGTTTTCACCCCGTGGGCGAGAACGGGCGGCGCGAGGTCCGAAACGATTCGGACAAGGCGTTCGACTTCCTCCTTGAGCTCGGCCGCGCTCGTTTCGCCCGCCCGGCGAAGCTCGAGCTTGGCCTCGCCGCGATCGAGCGCGAGCGCAACGGCCAAGGCCCGGCGGGCCGTTTTGGCGTCCGACCCTAATTGAAGCCGGACCTGAAGCCGGGGCTTGCGCCGCCAGGGCCGCCCCTCGGAAGGGCCGGAGCGGAGGATCACCGTCTCCCGATCGCTAGGCCCGGGTTCGCCCGGATCGGGCGCGGCGGCGATCGTTTCGGAAGACAGCAGGAGCAAAACCGAGCGGGCGAGGTCGGCGGCGTTCACGTTCCGCCGGCGGGCGAGCGCCAGAACCTCGTCGCGGAAATGGCTCGAACAATGAACGGTGTGGGAATGTTTTGACCGGCCCCTGGTCATTTCGCCCGCTCCGCAAGGCGCGGTCCGGCGGACGGATAAGGGCTCACTCTCCGTTCCCGATTCTTAAGGGGCGGTCGCACGGCGCGATCCATCTCTCGGCTGCAATGACTCGAGGGGATTTCCCCATATCACAACTACGAGCGTTGTTGAAAAGGGGAAAATATTGAGAGTTTCTTACCGGGCCCTGGTCCTGGGACCTTGGGCGAGAAACCCAATCGGACCTCAATCCGTTGAAAAGCTTGTTTTTTTCCGATCTCTCGGGGCGGGCCGGGCGGACAACGTCTTCGGTCATCACGCCGGTGCGCCGGGGTCGCCCGCGCCGCCCGCGCCGTTGCCGGGCGGCGGCATGGCGATGGCGTGGTAGCCCGAATCGACGTGGTGAATCTCGCCGGTCACGCCCGCCGCGAGATCCGAAAGGAGGTAGAGCGCGGAGCCGCCCAAATCCTCGAGCGCGACGGGGCGGCGCAGCGGCGAATTCGCCTGGGCGAAGCGGAAGATCTCGCGCGCGCCGGCGATCGCGCTGCCCGCGAGCGTGCGCACCGGGCCCGCCGAGATGGCATTGACGCGGACCCCCTGGGGGCCGAGATCGGCGGCCAAGTAGCGGACGCTGGCCTCGAGGGCCGCCTTGGCCACCCCCATGACGTTGTAGTTGGGCACCACCCGCTCGGCGCCGAGGAAGCTGAGCGTGAGCAGGCTTCCCCCGTTCGGCATCAGGGCGGCCGCGCGCCGGGCCACGGCCGTGAACGAATAACAGGAAACGTCGAGCGTGGTCAGGAAGTTTTCCCGCGAGGTATCCAGGTAGCGGCCCTTGAGCTCGTCCTTGTTCGAATAGGCGATCGCGTGGACGACGAAATCGAGATTGCCCCATTCGCGCGCGACCTGGGCGAAGACGGCATCGAGGCTGACGTCGCTCTCGGCCTGGCAGGGCACGACCAAGCCTGCGTCCACGGCCGCGGCCAGGGGCCGGACGCGCTTTTCCAGCGTCTCGTTCTGGTAGGTGAAGGCGAGCCGGGCGCCGTGGCGGCGAAGCGCGCGGGCGATGCCCCAGGCGATCGAGTGGCTGTTGGCGACCCCCATGATCAGGCCGCGCTTGCCGGCCATCAGCGCCGCGGCGGCGCCGAATTCGGTGGGATGGATTCGTTCGATTCCGGACATGGAATTTTCCTCGTCTAACTCTTTCGTTTCTTTCGTTTCGGGCGGCGTCGCGCCCTTCTTCCCCCGCATCCGCCCTCACCCTTCGCAGCGGGTGAAGGCGAGGGTCGCGTTGGTGCCGCCGAAGCCGAAACTGTTGGAGATCACGCAATTGAGCGCGACGTTATCCTGAAGCGCGCGCACGACCGGCATGCCCTCGGCCTCGGGTTCCAGCTCCTCGATGTTGGCGGAAGCGCAGAGGAAGCCGTGGCGCATCATGAGCAAGCTGTAGATGACTTCGTGCACCCCGGCCGCGCCGAGCGCGTGGCCGGTGAGCGACTTGGTCGAATTGAAGGCGGGGATATAGTTGCGGTCGCGGAAAACCTCGCGGATCGCCTGCAGTTCCTTGACGTCCCCGATCGGGGTCGAGGTCCCGTGGGTGTTGATGTAATCGACCGGCTGGCGCAAGTCCTTCATCGCCATCTTCATGCAGCGGACCGCGCCTTCGCCCGAGGGCTGGACCATGTCGAAGCCGTCCGAGGTCGCGCCGTAGCCCGCGAGTTCGGCGTAGATCCTGGCCCCGCGCGCCTTGGCGTGGGCGAGTTCCTCAAGCACCACCGCTCCGCCGCCGCCGGAGATCACGAATCCGTCGCGCTTGGCGTCGAACGCGCGGCTGGCCCGCTCGGGCGTGTCGTTGAAGCCCGCGGACAGCGCCGGCATGGCGTCGAACAGCATCGAGAGCGTCCAGTGCAACTCCTCGCCGCCGCCGGCGAAGACGATGTCCTGCTTGCCGAGCTGGATCAACTCGGCGCCGTTGCCGATGCAGTGCGCGCTGGTCGAGCACGCCGAGCTGATCGAGTAATTGACCCCCTTGATCTTGAACGCGGTCCCAAGGGTGGCGGAATTGGTGCTCGACATGGCGCGCGGCACCATGAAGGGACCGATCTTGCGCGGGCCCTTGGCGCGGGCGATGTCGGCGGCCTCGACCTGGTTGGAGGTCGAGGGCCCGCCCGAGCCCATGATCAGGCCGGTGCGTTCGTTCGAGACGTCGGTGGGGCCGAGGCCGGAATCGGCGATCGCGTCCTGCATGGCGACATAGTTGTAGGCGGCGCCGTCGCCCATGAAGCGCCGCCAGCGCCGGTCGACCTTGGCCGAGAGGTCGATCTTGAGCGCGCCGTGGACGTGGCTGCGAAAGCCCATGTCCTTGTATTCGGGGGCGAAGACGATGCCCGAACGGCCGGCGCGCAAGGAGGCGGCAACCTCGTCTTGGTTGTTGCCGATGCTGGAGACGATCCCCAGTCCGGTGACGACGACGCGTCTCATGGTTCCTCCGCCGGCGCGAACCCGCGCGCGGTCATTCCACGTTCGTAAACAGGCCGACGCGCAAGCCCTTGGCCGCGTAGATCGACGCGCCGTCGGCGGAAACGGTGCCGTCGGCTATTGCCAGCACAAGCCGGCCGCGCCGGACCTGCTTCAGCTGCACATGATACGACACCCGCCGGACCTTGGGCAGTACCTGACCCGAGAACTTGACCTCGTCCACGCCGAGCGCGCGGCCCCGGCCCGGCGAGCCGCTCCAACCCAGGAAAAAGCCGACCAGTTGCCAGAGCGCGTCCAGCCCGAGACAGCCGGGCATGACAGGATCGCCCTCGAAATGACAGGCGAAGAACCAGAGATCGGGGCGGACGTCGAGTTCGGCCAGGACCTCGCCCTTGCCGTGCGCGCCGCCGGCCTCGTCGATGCGGACGATCCGGTCGAACATCAGCATCGGCGGCAGCGGCAGCTGCGCGTTGCCGGGGCCGAACAGCCGGCCGTGGCCGCATTCGATCAAGTCTTCGCGCGAATAGCTGCTTGATCTCGTCACGCGCCCGTTCGCCCCCTTGTTCCGCACCCCCGCCGCAAGCGGCGGGGGCGAAGCGGCGCCTCAGCCGCCTCAGCCGCCGTGCGAGGACTTGCTCGGCACCCGGTCGGTGATGTCCTCGCCGGTCTGCTGGTCCACGACCCGCATCGAGAGCCTGACCTTGCCGCGGTCGTCGATGCCGACCAGCTTGACCTTGACCTGGTCGCCGACGTTGACGACGTCGGTGGTCTTGCCGACCCGGCCGGCGGCCAGTTCGCTGATGTGCACCAGGCCGTCGCGCGCGCCGAGAAAGTTGACGAAGGCGCCGAAGTCCACCGTCTTGACCACCTTGCCGGAGTAGATGGCGCCGACCTCGGGCTCGGCGACGATGTTGCGAATCCAGTCGACCGCCGCCTGGCTGGCCTTTTCGTCCACCGCCGCGACCTTGACGGTGCCGTCGTCCTCGACGTCGATCTTGGCGCCGGTGACCTCGCAGATCTCGCGGATCATCTTGCCGCCCGGACCGATGATTTCGCGGATCTTGTCCTTGCTGATCTTGATCACGGTGATGCGCGGGGCATTCTTGGAGACGCCCTCGCGCGGGGCCGAGATGGCGTTGTCCATCTCATGGAGGATATGCAGCCGGCCGTCGCGCGCCTGGGCGAGCGCGATCTTCATGATCTCCTCGGTGATCGAGGTGATCTTGATGTCCATCTGCAACGAGGTGATCCCGGTTGCGGTGCCGGCGACCTTGAAATCCATGTCGCCCAGGTGATCCTCGTCGCCGAGGATGTCGGAGAGCACCGCGAACCCGTCGCCTTCCTTGATCAGGCCCATGGCAATGCCGGCCACGGGGCGCGACAGCGGCACGCCCGCGTCCATCAGCGCGAGCGAGGAGCCGCACGCGGTCGCCATCGAGGACGAGCCGTTCGATTCGGTCACCTCGGACACGACCCGGATGGTGTAGGGGAAGGCCTCGACCTTGGGCAGGACCGGATGGATCGCCCGCCAGGCGAGCTTGCCGTGGCCGATCTCGCGCCGGCCGGGCGAGCCGAGCCGCCCGGTTTCGCCGACCGAGAAGGGCGGGAAGTTGTAGTGCAACAGGAAATGCTCGCGGTATTCGCCTTCGAGCACGTCCATGATCTGCTCGTCCTGGCCGGTGCCGAGGGTGGCGACCGCCAGCACCTGCGTCTCGCCGCGGGTAAAGAGCGCGCTGCCGTGCGCGCGCGGCAAGAGGCCGACCTCGACCGCGATCGGGCGGACGGTCTTGGTGTCGCGGCCGTCGATGCGCCGGCCGGTCTTGAGGATGTCGTGCCGGACGATGTCGGATTCCAGGTTCTTGAGCGCGGCGGGCGCGGCCTCGGCGGCGAGCGCCTGATCGAGCGCGCCGTCGGCGGCGATTTGCGCCAACACGTCCGCCTTGGCCGCGTCGATCTTGGCGACGCGCGCCTGTTTGACGGTTTCGCCATAGGCGGCCCGCAAGGGGGCTTCGGCGAGCGCGCGCACGCGCTTGACGATCGCCGCCATCGTCTTCGGGGTCTCGGCCAGCGCGATCGGCTCCTTGGCGCACGCCTCGGCCAATTCGACGATCGCCTGGATCACCGGCTGGAAGGAACGGTGCCCGAACATGACCGCGCCGAGCATCACGTCTTCGGAGAGCTCGTGCGCCTCCGATTCGACCATCAGGACGCCCTCGACGGTGCCGGCGACGATCAGGTCGAGCTGGCTGGTGGACAATTCGTCGATCTGCGGATTGAGTATGTACTGGCCATTGATGTAGCCGACCCGGACCGCCGCGATCGGCCCCAGGAACGGAAGACCCGAGAGCGTCAATGCCGCCGACGCTCCGATCAAGGCGACGACATCGGGATCGTTCTCCAGGTCGTGCGACAGCACGGTGGTGATGACCTGGGTTTCGTTGCGAAAGCCCTCGGCGAACAGGGGGCGGATGGGACGGTCGATCAGGCGCGAGACCAGAACTTCGTTCTCGTTCGGCCGGCCTTCGCGCTTGAAGAATCCGCCCGGGATCTTGCCGGCGGCGAACGCCTTCTCCTGGTAGTTGACGGTCAAGGGGAAGAAGTCGATTCCCGGGCGCGTGGTCCTCTCGGCGACCGCGGTGCAGAGCACCTTGGTCTCGCCGTAGGTGGCCAGCACCGCGCCATCGGCCTGGCGGGCGATCTTGCCGGTTTCGAGGACGAGCTTACGCCCGCCCCACTCGATCTCCTTGCGGAATTCCTTGAACATGGCTGGCTCTCTTTCTTTCTCTCTTCTGCTGGGGAAACTGTGATTGGTCCCGGGCGCGCGCGGTCCCGCCGATAGGCGGGCGCAACATAGAATCCCCGCGCGAGGCGGCCAGGGACGCGATAAGGTTCGGAACCGGAATCGGATTCATCGCTGCTGTCAAACGGTCGGGCGCGCTTACCGGCGCAGGCCAAGTCCCTCGATCAAGCGATCGTAGCGGGTGGGCTCGACCCGCTTCAGGTAGTCCAACTGCCGGCGGCGCTGGCTCACCATGAGCAGGAGTCCGCGCCGGGAGTGGGTATCGTGGGGATGGCCCTTGAGGTGCTCGGTGAGATTGGCGATGCGCTCGCTCAAGAGCGCCACCTGGACCTCGGGCGAACCGGTATCGCCCTGCTTGGTCGCGAATTTCTGGACGAGCTCGAGCCGGCGCTCGGCGCTAATCGACATCGGATGTCTCCTTGATGCTCGCTTCGGTTGACTCGTTGATCACGCGCACCGGGCGGATTTCGCCGCCCTGCACCTCCGCCAGCGCCACCAACCGCCCGCCGGACATGGCGCGCACCCGCGCGCCCGGAACGATGTCCGCCTTAGGGGATCGGCTGACCACGGGCAGCGCCGCAACGGGCTGTCCCTGGCGAAGCCGCCGCGCCTCGGATTCCGTCAGGGCCAGAGCCGGGATGTCGTCCAGCACGGTCGCGACGGGCCGCAAGGCCTCGGCGAGGCGCGCACTATGCACAAGACCGGCCAGGCAATCCAGCGAAATCGCGTCCTTTTCCGTAAAGGGACCGACCGCCAAACGGCGCAAGGACACGACGTGTCCGAACGTGCCCAGCGCCCGGGCGAGGTCGCGGGCAAGCGCGCGCATGTAGACCCCCTTGCCCGAGCGGACCTCGAAAACCGCGTGGTCGGCATCGGGAATCTCGATCAGCCGGAAGTCATCGATCCTCACCCGCCGGGCCGCGAGCGCCGGCGTTCCTTTGGCCCGCGCGATCGCGTAGGCCCTTTGGCCTTCGATCTTGAGCGCGGAAAAAGCCGGGGGAACCTGCTCGATCTCGCCTGTGAAGTTGGGAAGCGCCGCCAGAATCGCGGCCCGGTCGGGACGGTGGGGGCTCGTCGCCGTCACCTCGCCTTCGCCGTCGTCGGTCGCGCGCGCCTCGCCGAAGCAGACGGCGAAGCGGTAGCGCTTGGCGCCCGCCATGGCGTAGGAAACGGTCTTGGTCGCCTCGCCGAG
>MIAC01000266.1:9631-12376 GCA_001830475.1 Rhodospirillales bacterium RIFCSPLOWO2_12_FULL_67_15 | reverse complement strand
CGCGCCGGTCAAGCGGCGCACCACCGCGACCGCGTGCGCCGAGGTCATGCCGGCCGGCTTGTCGATCACGAGCCAGCCGGTGATGGGCTTGCCTTTGCGCCGACGTCCCATGGGGGATCCCTCTCGCTTCGCCGGTTTTTTCTAGCGCGGGGCGCGGCGCTTGCGCGGCGCTTTCCGGGCCGGCGGCTCCCGGCCGAGATCGCGCGCGACCCGGGAATCGGCGAAAAGCCGGTGGATGCGCTCGGCTTCGTCGAAGGTGGTGTCGGGGCGGAAAACGATCTCGGGCGCGAACTTGGTCCGCACCGCTTCCGCCACCCGATGGCGCAGGAAGGGCGCGGCCCGGTTGAGGGCGGCGACGACCGCCGTCATCGCCGCCGCCGCATCCATGGCGGGGGGCGCGGCGAACGGGACCACGAACGCGGTCGCGTGGCGAAGATCGGGACTGACGCGCACCTCGGTCACGGTCGCGGACATGCCGCCGAGGCCGGGGTCGCGGACCTCGCCGCGCTCGAGCGCATGGGCGAGCGCGTGCCGGATCGCCTCGCCGACGCGAAGCTGGCGGGGTGACGGCGGACGGTATTCCCGCTCTCTCATGGAAATTCCTCGTGGCCCCGCACGCGTCCGGCGCGGCGCCGCGCTTCTCTAAAGCGAGCGCGCGATTCTTTCGACCTCGAAGCACTCGACCCGGTCGCCCTTCCGGATGTCCTGGGTGCTGGCGAAGGTCATGCCGCACTCGAATCCTTCCTTGACCTCGCGCGCGTCGTCCTTGAAGCGCTTGAGTTGCGACAGCTCGCCATCGTGGACGACCACGTTGTCGCGCAACAGGCGCACCCGCGCGCCGCGCCGGACCAAACCCTCGGTCACCATGCAGCCGGCGACCTTGCCGACCTTGGAAATGGTGAAGACCTCGCGGATCTCGGCGTAACCGAGGATGTTTTCCTTGAGTTGCGGCGCCATCAGGCCGGACAACGCCTTCTTCAGGTCGTCGGTCAAGTCGTAGATGATCGAGTAGTAGCGGATGTCGATGCCGTCGCGCCGCGCCAACTCGCGGGCCTGCGGATTGGCGCGGACGTTGAAGCCGATGATGAGCGCCTTGGAGGCCCGAGCCAGCGTCACGTCCGATTCGTTGACGGCGCCGACGCCGGTGTGCAGCACCAAGACCTTGACCTCGTCGGTGGCGAGCTTCTCGATCGAACCGACGATCGCCTCGACCGAGCCGTGCGCGTCGGCCTTGACCACCACCGGCAGCTCCTTCGCTTCGCCGGTCTGGATGCGGTCGAACATCTGCTGCAGCGTGCCGCGGGCGGAAGCCGCGGCGCGGGCGTCGCGTCCCTTGCCCTGGCGGAATTCGGACACCTGGCGGGCGCGCATTTCGTCCTCGACCACGACGAAATCGTCGCCGGCCGCCGGGGTGCCGTTGAGGCCGACGATCTCGACCGGGGTCGAGGGGCCGGCCGACTCCAGCGCCCGCCCCTTGGCGTCGGCGAGCGCCCGCACCCGCCCCCATTCCGACCCGGCCACGAAGACGTCGCCCAACCTCAGCGTGCCTTTCTGCACCAGCACGGTCGCGACCGAACCGCGGCCGCGCTCCATTTTGGCCTCGATCACCGCCCCTTGCGCGGCGCGTTCGGGATTGGCCTTGAGGTCCAGGATTTCCGCCTGAAGGAGGATCGCCTCTTCGAGCTTGTCCAGATTTTGGCCGGTCTTGGCCGAGACCTCGACCGCGAGCACTTCGCCGCCGAGTTCCTCGGTCACGAGTTCGTGCTGGAGCAATTCGGTGCGGACGCGCTGCGGATTGGCGTCGTGCTTGTCGATCTTGTTGATGGCGATCACGATCGGCACTTTGGCGGCGCGGGCGTGATGGATCGCCTCGACCGTTTGCGGCATGACGCCGTCGTCGGCGGCGACCGTGAGCACGACGATGTCGGTGATCTTGGCGCCGCGCGCGCGCATCTCGGTGAAGGCGGCGTGACCGGGCGTGTCGATAAAGGTGATCCTGCGCCCGTCCCGGGCGGCGACCTGATAGGCGCCGATGTGCTGGGTGATGCCGCCGGCTTCGTGGGCGGCGACGTCGGTCTTGCGGATGGCGTCGAGAAGCGACGTCTTGCCATGGTCGACGTGGCCCATGACGGTGACCACCGGCGGGCGCGGCTGCAAGTTCGCGTCCTCGTCCGCCTTGCCGCCGAGGCCGACTTCGACGTCGGCCGCGCTGACGCGCACCGGGTGGTGGCCGAACTCGCTCACCACCAACTCGGCGGTGTCGCCGTCGATGGTCTGGGTGATGGTCGCCATCACGCCCATGTTCATCAGCTTCATGATGACGGCGGCGCCGCGCTCGGCCATGCGGTTGGCGAGCTCCTGGACGGTGATGGTCTCGGGAATGACGACGTCGCGGACGAACTTCTGGGTCTCGATCTGGGCGGCTTCGCGGATCTTCTGCTTCTCGCGCTCGCGGGCGCGACGGAAGGCGGCAAGGCTGCGCACGCGCTCCTCGCCGTCGCCGAGGGCTTGCGCGATCGTGATCTTGCCCGCGCGGCGGCGGGGCTCGGCGCGGGCGCGGGTCGGCGCGGGCCGGCGCGGGGCCACGACGCCCGGGCGACGGGGCTTGGCATCTTCTTCCTCGCCTTCTTCCGCCACCGCCTGGAGCTTGGCGGCGGCGTGCGCGGCGGCGAGCTTGGCCAGCTCCTCGCGGCGGCGGGTTTCGGCGTCCTCGGCCTTGCGCTTCTCGGCCTCTTCGCCGCGCCT
>MIAC01000266.1:7727-9593 GCA_001830475.1 Rhodospirillales bacterium RIFCSPLOWO2_12_FULL_67_15 | reverse complement strand
CTTTCTGCTCGGCCTCGGCCGCTTCCTGGGCGCGGCGGGCTTCGGCGGGCAGCGGCGCATGGTCGCGCGCGGCGGCGTCCACCAGCGCGCGCGCGCGCGCGGCCTTTTCCTCGCTCGTCAGCGGGCCGTGGGCCGCCGCCCGGCTTTCGGCGTCCGCCGCCGGACCTCCGGCCTCGGCCTTCACTTCCTGCATGCGGCCGCCGGAGTCGGAGGCGTAGGTGCGCTTCTTGCGCACCTCGACCTGCACCATCTTGGAGCGGCCGTGCGAGAAGCTCTGGCGCACTTGGCCGGATTCGACGGTCTTCTTCAGCTCGAGCTTCTTCGGCCGCGGCGCGGCCGCGGCGCCGGCGCTTTCGAGGCTCAAGGATTTCTTGTCGGGGTCGCTGGTTTCGCTCATCGCCGGGTTTTCAATCCATTCGGTCATGGCCATCGGGATTATTCGTCGCTTCCGCAGGTCCACCCCCGGGCGCGCAGGCGCCCAAACTCAATGACTCGGCGGTGTCCTCGGCGCCTGGTCCTTTGTTCTGGCGGCCTGCGCCGCCGGCGCGCATGCCTTCAAGCCTGGCGGCGTCGCAACGAAGCGCATCGGCGTGCCCCCCTGCCGCGACGAGCGCATGCACGGTGCGGGCGCGCCCGAACGCGGCGCCGAGTTCGTCGGCGGTGAGCGCGCGGATCACGGTCGCACCCTCGGCGAGCGGTGCCATCTTGTCACGCCCGCCCGGGCCGGCGTCGGCGGCCTCGAGCAAAACCCCGCCCCGGCCCCACCCCCGCCCGAGCGCCTCGGCAACCTTGTCCGCACCGGCCAGGGCCTGGCCGGCGCGGCGGGCGAGCCCGATCCGCTCCAGGCAACGCCCGGCGAGCAGCTTTTCAAGCCGCTCGGCGAGATCGCCGGACACCTTCACCGGCCGGCGCGCCGCGCGGCCGAACAGCCGCGCCAGCGCCCGGACGTCCTTCATCATAGCCGGTTCGGCGCGCAACCAAAATCCTCGCCCGGGGAGCCGCCCGGCCACGTCCGGCACCGCTTCGCCCGCGGGCGAAACGACGAACCGGACCATGCCCTCTTTGGGCCCACGGGCACCGCTCGCGAGACAGCGGCGGGTCGGCCCCGCTTCGGGGTCGTCGGCCGCGGGCGGGGGCGCGGGCGGCGCCGGCGTGCGGGTTTGGGCGGCAAGCGTCATCGGTCGGCTCTTCCGTCTTGTCCTGTTTCAGTCCGTCTTGGGCGCTTCGGTCGCGGCGGCGGCTTCGGCCTCGGGGAACCAATGCGCGCGCGCGGCCATGATCATCGCGTTCGCCTTGTCCGCGGTCAGCGTGCCGCCGGGCGCGATTTCCAGCAGCTCGTCGCCGGCGAGATCGCCCAAATCGTCGAGCGTCTTGACCCCCTTCTCGCCGAGCGCGGCGAGCAGCACGGGCGTCATGCCCTCGACCGCGGCGACTTCGTCGGTTACGCCGAGTTCCTTGCGCTTCTTCTCCAGTTCCTCGTCGCGCTTGGCGATGTAGTCGCGGGCGCGCTGGCGCAACTCGGTCGCCACTTCCATCTCGAAGCCCTCGATCTCGGCCAGGTCCTCGACCGGCACGAAGGCGACGTCCTCGAGCGTCTGGAAGCCTTCGGCGACCAGCAGGTGGGCGATGACTTCGTCCACGTCGAGAACGTCGATGAACAGCTTGGAGCGGGAGCGGACCTCCTCCTGGCGGCGTTCCGATTCCTCGGCCTCGGTCAGGATGTCGATGTCCCAGCCGGAAATCTGCGAGGCGAGCCGCACGTTCTGTCCGCGCCGGCCGATGGCAAGACTCAGCTGCTCGTCGGGAACCACCACTTCGATCCGGCGGCGCTCCTCGTCGAGCACGACCTTGGCGACCTCGGCCGGG
>MIAC01000266.1:1499-7650 GCA_001830475.1 Rhodospirillales bacterium RIFCSPLOWO2_12_FULL_67_15 | reverse complement strand
GACCACCGCCTGCACGCGCGAGCCGCGCATGCCGATGCAGGGACCGACCGGATCGATGCCGGAATCGTGCGACAGCACTGCGATCTTGGCGCGCGAGCCGGGATCGCGCGCGACCGCCTTGATCTCGATGACGCCGTCGTAGATTTCCGGCACTTCCTGCGCGAACAGCTTGGCCATGAACTGAGGATGGGTGCGGGAGAGGAAGATCTGCGGGCCGCGCGGTTCCTCGCGCACGTCCATGATGTAGGCGCGAACGCGGTCGCCGGTGTTGAAGTGCTCGCGCGGGATGGTCTCGTCGCGCTTGAGCAAGGCCTCGGCCCGGCTCAGATCCACGATCACGTTGCCGTATTCGACGCGCTTGACGAGGCCGTTGACGATTTCGCCGATGCGGTCCTTGTATTCTTCGTGCTGGCGCTTGCGTTCGGCCTCGCGCACTTTCTGCACGATCACCTGCTTGGCGGTCTGGGCGGCGATGCGGCCGAATTCGATGGGCGGCAGCGTATCGATCAAAAATTCGCCGACCGCGGCGTCGGGCTTTTGCTTCTTCGCTTGCGCGAGCGTTACCTGGGTGAATTCGTTCTCGACGGTCTCGACCACTTCGGCGTAGCGGGCGAGCGAGATCGCGCCGTTGGTGCGGTCGATCGCGGCGCGAATGTCGTGTTCGTGCCCGTATTTGGAGCGTCCGGCTTTCTGGATCGCCTGTTCCATCGCCACGAACACTTCCTCGCGTTCGATGCCCTTGTCGCGGGCGACCGCGTCGGCCACCTGCAAAAGCTCGGGCCGCGCGTGCACCGTCCGTTCCTCGGCCTGTTCCTTCTTTCTCGCAGCCATCGTCCTATCCTCGTTTCCTGTTGCGGTCCGCGGGGTTCGCTTCGCGCGGGCGAATCGTCGTGCGAGTGCACGCCTACCGGCGTGACGCGCGCATTAAATGTTGCGCCCCTTCCGGGGCGCGGCGAAGCGACTCCTTCAGCACCGCGTCGTCGATAATGAGTTTCGCCCGCGCGATATCGTCGAGGGCGATCGTCACCGGGCCTTCCGGCGTTTCCAGCCGAACCTCGCCGCCGCTCACGCCGGCGAGCCGGCCCTGGAAGCGCCGTCGCCCGTCGCGGGGGCGGTGAGTCTCGATCTTCGCCGTCCGCCCCCCGAAGCGGTCGAAATCGGCGGCCTTGACGAGCGGCCGATCCAGCCCCGGCGAGCTGATCTCCAAGGTGTAGGGTCCGGCGACCGGATCCTCGACGTCGAGCTTGGCCGAGAGCGCGCGGCTGATCTCGGCGCAAGCCTCGACGCTCATCGGCTGGCTGTCCAAGCGCTCGGCCATTACCTGAACGGTCGGCGCATGCCGCCCCGAGACGAGGACGCGGACCAGCGCGAAGCCCATCGCTTCGAGGGTCGGCACGATCAGCCGCCCCAGCCGGTCCGCATTGAAGGGGACCGCATCGAGGCGGCCGGCCTCGGGCCGCTCCGCTTCGGGCCGGCCCGCCTCGGGCCGATTCATTTCTGTTTCGCGGCCGTTCATGCCCCGAATCCCAACCGGAAAACAAAAAAGGCGGACCTCTCGGTCCACCCCATCAAACCCGCACCTCTGGGCCCAACGAGTTTTGTTTGTTGTTGTTCTCAGGCGTTTATATATCCCCGGCGGGGGGACGTGGCAAGCCCTCGCCTGGCCTCGGAACCCTCTGAAACACAAGGTAAACGCAGGCGCGGCCGTGCCTATGCGCCTTCGCTTCGTAGCGGGTTTGCGGGGAATCTCCCGGCCGCGCGCGCCAATCCCGGGACGACCGCGCGGCCCAGGAGAAGGCCGGGTGGCCGAGACAGCCGAGCAGCGTCCAGCGGGCGTACCCCATGTGGTCGGTGGCAAAGCGGAGCTCGCCGCCGCCTTTCAGGACGCGGGCGAACTCGTCGAGGGTTTCGGGCTGGATCAGCCGGCGGCGATGGTGGCGCGTCTTCGGCCAGGGATCGGGAAAAAGCGCGACGACGCGGTCGAGCGAGGCCTCGGGCAGGAGCCCGAACAGGAGCCGGACGTCGTCGTCGAGGACGCGCACGTTGCCGAGATTTTCGGCCCGCACGCGCGCGAGCAGCGCCGCGACGCCGTTGACGAAGGCCTCGCAGCCGATGAAGCCGATATCGGGATTGGCCTTGGCCTGGTGGGCCAGATGTTCGCCCGCGCCGAAGCCGATCTCGAGGCGGATTTCGCGGGGCTTGAAGGGAAAGAGCGCCGCCGGATCGAGCGCCCCCGCCGGCGCCAGGGGAACGCGCAACCGGGGCAACAGGGTCTCGGTCAGCCCGAGACGGCCGGCGCGCAGCTTGCGCCCGCGGCGCCGGCCATAGAGGCGCAGGCGCGTGTCGTCAGAAGCTACCGAAAGCGGAACGAAGCGCGGGGACAAGGTCGGTGCGCTCCCAGGAAAAGCCACCGTCGGGCTCAGGCGCCCGGCCGAAATGGCCGTAGGCCGCGGTGCGGGCGTAGATCGGCCGGTTGAGGCCGAGGTGCTCGCGGATGCCGCGCGGCGACAGGTTGACCAGTTCTTGCAGGACGCGGGAAAGCCTTTCCTCGTCCGCGCGGCCCGCTCCGTGCGTATCGATATAGACCGACAAGGGCTTGGAAACGCCGATCGCGTAGGAAAGTTGGATGGTGCAGCGTTCGGCGAGCCTGGCCGCGACCACGTTCTTGGCGAGATAGCGCGCGGCGTACGCCGCCGAGCGGTCCACCTTGGTCGGGTCCTTGCCCGAGAACGCGCCGCCGCCGTGCGGCGCCGCGCCGCCGTAGGTATCGACGATGATCTTGCGCCCCGTCAGGCCGGTATCGCCGTCGGGGCCGCCGATGACGAAGCGCCCGGTGGGGTTGACGTAGAATTCCGCCTCGGGCGGCATCCAGCCCTTGGGCAGCACGCGCTCGACGTGGGGGCGGACGATGCGGCGGACTTCGTCCTGGCCGATCTTCTCGCTGTGCTGGGTCGAAACCACGACCGAGGTCGCCCGCACCGGCTGGTTCTTGACGTATTGGAGCGTGACCTGGCTCTTGGCGTCGGGGCCGAGGAACGGTTCCGACCCGGAATGGCGCGCTTCCGCGAGCGAGCGCAGGATCGCGTGCGCGTAGAAGAGCGGCGCCGGCATCAGCGTCTCGGTTTCGGTGCAGGCGTAGCCGAACATGATGCCTTGGTCGCCCGCGCCTTCGTCCTTGTTGCCGGCGGCGTCGACTCCCCGGGCGATGTCCTGGGACTGGCCGTGCAGGTAGATATCGACCGCGGCGTTTTTCCAGTGGAAGCCGTCCTGCTCGTAGCCGATCTCCTTGACGCACGCCCGCGCGATGCCCTCGATCCGCGCCGTATCGACGTGGCCGTCCTTGTCCACCAGCGGCAGCGGTCCGCGCACTTCGCCCGCGATCACGATGCGATTGGTGGTGCAGAGCGTCTCGCAGGCGACGCGCGCCTCGGGATCGAACGTGAGGAAGGCGTCCACCACCGCATCCGAGATGCGATCGCAGACCTTGTCGGGATGGCCTTCGGCCACGGATTCGCTGGTGAAGAGGTAGTCGGTCTTGGCCACGCTTTAGTCCCTCTGCGGCGCGCGGTCCCGCCGATAGGCGGGCCAACAACGGAATCCCCGCGCGCCTTAAACGATGCGCCCCGATCCCCGCTTTCGCGGGGAGGGCGCGGCGGGCGGATTATGTGGCAGCCTCCGCCGATGCCGTCAAGGGAAGGCGCCGGAGGGGAGGAGGAAAACAGAGCGGTTCCCGGACCCCAAGTCCGGGCGCCCGGCGGCGCAGGCCGCCCAGACCAAAAACCGGGCGCAACGATGGCCGCCGGGTCTATGTTCGTTGGCGCTTGCGCGCCCGGCGAACTCAATCTTTGTCGGAGGCCATCTTGGCAAGCGACTTGGTAAGTTCGAACAGGCGCTTGCGGGCGCGCGGGCTCGGAACGCGGTAGTAGGCCCGGACCAGCTCGAGCGTCTCGCGCCTGATCAAGGGATCGCGCTCGATTCCCTCCTGCTCGTGGTCGCGCAGGCCCGCCTTGAAGCGGCCGGCGTGGGTTTTAAGCTCGCCCGGCATGTCCTCGAAGAAATAAGACACCGGAACGTCGAGAATCTTGCTGAATTCGTAGAGCCGCGAGGCGCCGACGCGATTGGCGCCGCGCTCGTATTTCTGGATTTGCTGAAAAGTGAGCCCGACGGCGGCGCCGAGCCTCTCCTGGCTCAGGCCCAAAAGAGTGCGGCGCAAGCGCACGCGCTGGCCGACGTGGACATCCACGGGATTGGCGACGCCCGGCGGGAGCCGTTCCGCTTTCTCGATCTGGCCGGCGCCGGATTTGCGGCCGCGGGGTCGTCCTGGCTTGCGTCCGATCATGACTCCGAAACTCGAAAATTCCGACGTTCGTCAGTGCTCGTTATCGACCATCATCGCTCATATTCGTGAAATAGCGATCCCTATTATCATTATCACAATCAATGGATTGCGCCAAAGATAACCCGAACATCCATAGGCGCTTCATATGGTCCGATTGGGCGTTGCTTTGTTCCTTCGGCCGAAGCGCGCGAGGGCGAGCGCAAGCGCGAGCGTAGCGAGGGCGAACGGCGTGCTCCAGGTTCCGAAATGCGAAAATAACGTCGGCGCGAGCGCGACCGGAAGCGGGCCGTCCACGACGCCTTCGCGCCCGAGCGCGAGCGCGGCGCGCACGCGCCCGACCGAATCGACGATCGCGGAAATGCCGTTGTTGGCGACCCGCACCAGCGGCAGACCTTCCTCGACCGCGCGCAGGCGCGCCGCGGCGAAGTGCTGATAGGGGCCGGGCGAAATTCCGTACCAGGCGTCGTTGGTAAGATTCAGCAGCCAGCCGGGACGCGGGCCCCGCTTGGGCACGACCCGGCCCTCGAAGATCGCCTCGTAGCAGATCAGCGGGCTCGCCGGAGGCCCGCCCGGAATCGGCAGCGCGACCGGGCCGGGGCCGGGCGAGAAGTCGACCTCGCCATAGGCGATCTTGGTGATCCAGCCGGGAAGCCACGCGCGAAGCGGCACGTATTCGCCGAAGGGAACCAGATGCGCCTTGTCGTAGGTGGCGGCGATCGCCCCGTCCGGGCGAAGCGCGTGCAGGCTGTTCCAGACGCGAAAAGGATTCGCACCGGGGGCGGAGGCGCGCGGCGCGCCCGTAATCAGCGCGCCGCCTTCGGGCACCGCGGTGGCGATGAAATCGCGCAAAGCCGCGTCCCGTTCGAGATAGAACGGCACCGCCGTTTCCGCCCAGATCACGTGGGTCGGCGGGGGAGAAGACGCGGCGCCAGGCGCGCGGCTCATCTCGACTTGCTTGACGACGTGGCCGGAGCGGGCGGAAGACGACCATTTCAGGTTCTGCGGAATGGCGGGCTGGACGAGGCGGAGCCTTACGCCCGCGACCTTGCCCGCGGCCTCGGGCCCAAGCGCCCCAAGGCGGGCCGCGCCGGCGCCGAACCAAACCGCCAATCCGCCCAGGATAACGCCGGCGACAACGATCCCGGCGCGGCGATCGCGGCTTTCGCGCCAGCCGAGCGCGGCCGGAAGCGCCGCCAACACCACCGTCGCAAGCGAAAGGCCGTGCACGCCGGTCCAGGCGGCGGGCTGGATCATGGCATCCGAGAACGTCCAGACGGTGCCGATCAGGTTCCAGGGGAACCCGGTCAGCACCATCCCGCGCAGCCATTCGAGCGCGACGAAAGCAAGCGCGAACCACAGCACCCGCGCGATCGCGCCCGCGCCGCGACCGGCGCCGACACGGGCGAGCGCGCAGGCCGCGGCGGGAAAAAGCCCGAGACCGGCGGCGAGACCGCCGATCGCGAACGGCACCATCCAGCCGAAGCGCGCCCAATCCACCAGCAGGGCGTTGGCGAGCCAGTAAAGCCCGGCGGCGAAGAAGCCCGCGCCGAACCACCACCCGGCGGCAAAGGCGGCGCGAACGCCGCCGGGTCCGAAGACGAACCAGGCGAGGGCGGTAAAGGAGACGGCGAGCAGCGGGACCGCGTGGAACGGCGGCAGGGCGAGGGTAGCGAGCGCGCCAAGAGCGAACACGCCCGCGCGCCGCCGCCAGCCCGAGAGCTCTTCGACGCGGCAACGTAATGCGATCACGCCTTGGCCGCCGTCGGAGGAGGCCCGCCGCCGGAGGCGGCATCTTTATCGAGCGCGGGCTCG
>MIAC01000266.1:0-1424 GCA_001830475.1 Rhodospirillales bacterium RIFCSPLOWO2_12_FULL_67_15 | reverse complement strand
CTCGAACTCCAACCCCGAGGAATGGCGCACCAACTGGCCGCGGATCGGAACCTGGCCGGCCGCGGCCGCGACCAGGCCACCCAAGGTATCCACCTCGGCCCGCTCGTCCTCGGCGAAGACGACACCGGATTCGCGCTCGAATTCCTCGAGCGGCACGCGGCCGTCGGCCTCGAACGCGCCGTCGGCGAGGCGGACCAGCATCGGCTGTTCGGCGCGGTCGTGCTCGTCCTCGATCTCGCCGACGATCTCCTCGACCAGGTCCTCGATGGTGACGAGGCCGTCGACGCCGCCGAATTCGTCCACCACCAGCGCCATGTGCACGCGCTTGACCCGCATTTCGAGCAGAAGCTCGAGCACGTGCATCGAAGGCGCGACGAACAGGATCTTGCGCATGATCTTGTCGAGCGCGAATTCGGAATCGCGGCCGCGCCAGGACAGCACGTCCTTGATGTGGGCCATGCCGAGCGCGTCGTCGAGGGTTTCGCGATAGACCGGAAGGCGGGAATGCCCTTCGCGCGTCATCGTTTCGACGATCTCGGCAAGACCGGCGCCGATCTCGACCGCGACGATGCCGGCGCGCGGCACCATCACGTCGGCGAGATTGTGCTGGCGCATGCCGAGCACATTGATGAGCAGTCGGCGCTCGGCTTCGCCGATCTCGGGCGCGGCGGGGGCGGAACCCGTTCCCTCGATCAGTTCGGTGAGCGCGGAGCGCGTGGCGCCGGCGGAAACGCCGTTTCGGTGCCGGATTTTCAGCGCGCGCAGCCAGGCGCGCAGCGATTCCTGGGCCGACTTCAAGGCCGGCGAAGCGGAAAAACCCTCGCTCATCGCACGCCTCTCCGCCGCTTCTTGCGCGCGCCCACCGGGCGCGGCGTGTACGGATCGGGCACGGCGAGAAGGCCAAGTACTTTCGCCTCCAGCCGCTCCATCCGGCGGGCTGCGCGCGCGCTCAGGTGGTCGAGGCCGAGAAGATGCAGCATCCCGTGCACGACCAGATGGCGGAGATGATCGGCGAGCGGCTTGTCCTCCGCCCGGGCTTCCGCGCTCGCGGTCTCGAGCGCCACCACCACGTCGCCGAGCGCCATCGGCTGGGCCACCGCGCGGGGCGTTACGCGCCCGTCGCGCGCGGCGAAGGCGAGCACGTTGGTCGGCTTGTCCTGGCCGCGGTAATCGCGGTTCAACGCGCGCACCTGGGCGTCGTCGGCGAGCACCACCGCGGCCTCGGCGCCGGCGCGCGAAAGCCGCTTCGGACGCGCGGCGGCGAACGCCGCCAGCGCCGCCCGTTCGGCAAGCCGCGAAGCGCTGGGCAGCGCCCGGCGCCAGGCCGCCGCCTTGATGCGCACGCCGACCTCCAACGCGGGCTTCGGGCAAGTTCGTTTCATTAGAGCGCAATACGATCGAATGGCTCCGCCCCCCTCACCCTC
>MIAC01000265.1 GCA_001830475.1 Rhodospirillales bacterium RIFCSPLOWO2_12_FULL_67_15 | reverse complement strand
TGGCCTTGCAAAGGCAGGAAGGTTTTCGTTCGGCCGGCCTCACATTATTCGAAGACTTGTTGCAGTCAGAGGTGTACGGCTCCGAAGATATCTTGGTCGAACTCGACGGTATCCGATCTTCGACCAGAACCGGTGCACCCGTCCGTCGCCTCAGAAGACGGCGGAAGTCCTGAAGGACTTCCCCCCTAGAAGGTCTCGACATAATAACGGGTTTTATTGCCCTTAATCGAACGGCTGGTCGCTGGCGAGCGCCGGAACCTTGGCGCGGGCCTCGGCGACTAAGGCCGGGTCGATGCGCGCGGTCACGACTCCGACCTCCTCGCCCCCGTCCGCCAGCACCTCGCCCCACGGATCGACGATCAGCGAATGGCCGTAGGTCTTGCGTTCTTCCGCGTGCTCGCCGCATTGCGCCGGAGCGAAGACGAAGCCGCCGTTCTCGATCGCGCGCGCGCGCAGCAGCACGTGCCAGTGCGCGCGCCCGGTCGGCCGGGTGAAGGACGACGGCACGGAAAAGAACGCGGCGCCCTGCCGGGCGAGCGCGCGATAGAGATGGGGAAAACGCAAGTCGTAGCAGACGGTCATTCCCAAGCGTCCCCACGGCAAGTCCGCCGTCACCGCCTTGGTCCCGGGACGATAGCTGCGGGATTCCTGGTAGCGCTCGCCCGCGCCCAGATCGACGTCGAACATGTGGATCTTGTCGTAGCGCGCCGCGATCGCTCCGTCCGGCGCGAGCAGGAACGAGCGGTTGGCGAGCATCGAGGGTTCCTCGTCCGCGCGCACCACCAGCGAGCCCGCGAGCAGCCAGGCGCCGGTCTCGCCGGCGAGGGCGCGAAACGCGGCGAGCGCGGGGTCATCCGCCTCGTTTTTCGCTTTCTGGAACAGAAGCTCGCGCTTCGGCTCGATCATGTTGACGATTTCGGGAAGCAGGATGAACTCGGCGCCCGCGTCGCGGGCGCGGCGCACCAGATCGCTCGCGGCGCGGATGTTGACCTCGGGCGCGCGCGCCGAATTGGTCTGGACGCAGGCGGCGATGAAGGAGGGTGCGGGCACGGATTGCCTTCGCGTCAGGCGGCGCGGCCGAGCAGCGCGTCGAGCTTGCCCTTGGCCTCGAGCGCGTGGAGCTCGTCGGAGCCGCCGATGCCTTTGCCGTCGATGAAAACCTGGGGCACCGTGCGCCGGCCGCCGGAGCGCTTGAGCATTTCCTCGAGCCGGCCCGGCTCCGCGTCGACCGCGTATTCGGCGTAAGCGACGCCTTTTTTCTTGAGCAACGCCTTGGCGCGATAACAATAGGGGCACAATGCCGTCGTATAGATTTCAACCTGGGCCACGTTTTTCTCCTCGCGGGACGCCGCTTGATATAGACCGGCGCTCCGCGCCAAGCTAGGGGCTAACCCCTTCGGCGGGAGCCGCCCAATGACGCGCCGTATTATTCTTCTTCTCTCCGGGCTGTTCGCCCTGGCCGCAGGCGCGGCCGCCGCCGATCCGGTCGTCGGGCCGAGGCCGCAGGCCGGGGACGACGCTGTGATGGAAGGCGCGCCGGGACACCGGGTCGAAACCTGGGTCGCGGGTCTCGAAGCGCCGTGGTCGCTGGTTTTTTTGCCCGACGGGCGCGCGGGCGAATCCCCGCGCGCGTCAAAAGATGCGCCCCTATCGGGGCGCGCGCTGGTGAGCGAGCGGCCGGGCCGCATCCGCCTGATCCAGAACGGTGTTCTCGCGCCCGAGCCTTACGCCACCCTCGACGTCGCCACCGGCGGCGAGGGCGGGCTGATGGGGCTCGCGCTCCATCCCGATTTCCCGCGCACGCCTTTCGTCTATGCCATGCACACCTATTTCCCCGGCCCCATTCCCGTTCTTCATCGCCAGAACCGGGTCGTCCGCCTCCGCGACCAGGGCGGCAAAGGCGCGTTCGACCGCGTGGTTTTCGACGGCATCCCCGGCGCCTTCAACCACAACGGCGGGCGGATCGGCTTCGGCCCCGACGGCATGCTCTACGTGGCGACGGGGGAAACCTACCAGGCCGAGCTCGCCCAGGACCGGAATTCGCCCGCCGGAAAAATCCTCCGGCTCACGCCCGAGGGCCAAATTCCGCCCGACAACCCGTTCCCCGATTCGGCCCTCTATTCCTGGGGCCACCGCAATCCCCAGGGACTCGCCTGGCACCCGGCGAGCGGGGACTTGTTCGTCTCCGAGCACGGGCCTTCGGGCGAGTTCGGCTTGAGCGCCCACGACGAAATCAACGTCGTCGTCGCCGGCGGCAACTACGGCTGGCCCCGGGCGGTGGGAGCCCCGGACTTGGCGCCGTTCCGCGATCCCCTCGTCGCCTGGAAAACGCCGACCACGCCCCCTTCGGGCATCGCGTTCTGGCGAAACGATCTTTTCGTCGCGACCTTGCGCAGCGAAGCGTTGATCCGCATCGTTGTTACGCGCGCGGGCGAATCCCCGCGCGCCTCAAAAGATGCGCCCCTATCGGGGCGCGCAGGCGACAATTACCGGGTCGAGCGCATCGAGCGCTGGTTCGCGCAAGGCGAAGCGCGCCCAGGTCGTCTGCGCGACGCCGTCGCCGGCCCCGACGGCGCGCTCTACGTGCTGACCAACAACCGCGACGGGCGCGGGCGGGCGCGCGACGGCGACGATAAAATCCTGCGCCTCAGTCCGGCGCGCTAGAGCGATTTTCAACCTTGACAATTTCCCGATGTGTAACCATTATGGTTCCATCACCATTGTGGTGACAGACAACGGATAGCCGGGAGGGTTGACCATGTCAAGAAATGCCATAGGGGCCGGACTTCGAGTCCGGATTGGGTCATGGCGATCAAGAAGTTTCGTCACGCGGGATTGCGTGATCTCCACGAAAGCGAATCGACTCGGCGGATAGACAAACGCCTCCAGCTCAAGCTCAAGGAAATGCTGGATATGCTCGATGCGGCGACCGGACCCCAGGACTTGAGGGGTGCGGCGGGTTT
>MIAC01000264.1:25798-25870 GCA_001830475.1 Rhodospirillales bacterium RIFCSPLOWO2_12_FULL_67_15 | reverse complement strand
CCTGCTCGAATCGGTGCTGAGCTTCCTCGGCCTCGGCATCCAGCCGCCGACGCCGAGCTGGGGCAACCTGCT
>MIAC01000264.1:6284-25725 GCA_001830475.1 Rhodospirillales bacterium RIFCSPLOWO2_12_FULL_67_15 | reverse complement strand
GTGGTCGCCTTCAACTTCGTCGGCGACGGGCTGCAGGACGCGCTCGATCCGCGCGAGACCCGGGGATGAAATCAATGCGACATGAACACCGGCGCGGTCATGTGCGCGAGCAAGTGGCGGGTGACGCCGCCCATCACCAGCTCGCGCCAGCGGGAGTGGCCGTAGGCCCCCATCACGATCAGGTCGGCGCCGAAGTCGGATGCCCGCGAGAGCAGCGCGTCGCCGACATCGAGGTCGTCGACGCGGAGCGAGCTCGCTTCCGCCTTCACGCCGTGGCGGGCGAGATGGCGGGCGATGTCGGCGCACGGGATCTCGCCGTGGCCTTCCCGACCGCCTTCGGGATTGACGGCGAGGAGGTGAACCCTGGCCGCACGGCGCAGAAACGGCAAGGCGTCGTTGACCGCGCGGGTCGCGAGCCGGCTCGCGTCCCACGCCACCACCGCCGTTCGGCCGACCTCTGGAAACGTGCCGGCATAGGGGACGAGCAAGACCGGACGCCCGGCCGAAAGGATGAACCGGTCGGGCATCTCGCCCATCTCCAGGTCGTCGTCTCCGGAATTGCGCTGGCTGACGACGGCGAGATCGGCGTAGCGCGCGCTCAGCGCCAAGGTGTCCACCGTCGAGCCTTCCGCCTGGCGCCATTCGCAGGCGATGCCGCCGGCGCGGCAGGCGTTCTCGAAGGTTTGGCGGGCGGTCGCGGCTTCCTCGAGCCGCGCGGCGGCGGCATTTTCCAAAATCTCCTTCGGAACCTGCACTTCGAGGTAGGTCGGGATTCGCGACCGCGGGATCGCGTAGGCGCCGGTCAAATGCGCCTCGTGCGCGCGCGCCAACTGGATCGCGACCTTGAGGCGTTCGCCGCATTCCTTGTGCCGGTCGATATGGACGAGGATATCTTTCAACATGGCGCTCTCCGTCGGTTTTCAACCCCTGACCGTCATCCTAGTAACCCCATCGGATTGGGGCCTTGACCTTGATCAATAAGGCTTTTTGTCCGAATCCGTGGACACCCTCGCCCGTCGTTCCCATATATCATCGCCACGCGCGAGCGAACAGACACCGGAGACGATTTTTGTACGGCTTGATATCCGCCCCCCGGATCGATCTTCCCGGACTCGCCTGGTTCAACAGCGCAGGCGCAATCGCGCTCGCGGATCTGCGCGGACGGCTGGTTATCCTCGATTTCTGGACTTTTTGCTGCATCAACTGCATGCACGTTCTCCCCATTTTGCGAGCGATCGAAGAAATTTGGCCCCTAGAGGTATCGGTGATCGGCGTTCATTCGCCCAAGTTCGCGGCCGAGCGCGACGGCGCCAATGTCGCCCAGGCCATCGCCCGCTACGGCATTCGCCATCCCATCGTTCACGATCCCGGCATGACGATTTGGCGCGCCTACGCCGTCCGGGCTTGGCCGACTCTGGTTTTCATCGCTCCCGACGGGCAGATCATCGGGCAGATTTCCGGCGAGCCCGACCGCGAGCGGCTGATGACCGGCATCGCCGAGATGATCGCGACTTGGCGGCAAGATGGGATCCTTCGCCCCGGCGTTTTGGACCTCGCCCCGCCCGCACCTTCCGGCGATCGGCTTTCCTTTCCCGGCAAGATCAAGCCGGTGCCCGGAAATCCGGCGCGCTGGGCGGCGGCGGACGCCGGGCATCACCAGATCGTCCTGTTCGACGACGCCGGAAGCGAGCTGGCCCGCTATGGTTCCGGCCAATCGGGCTTCGCCGACGGGACCGCCGCCGCGGCGTCTTTCCATTCGCCTCAGGGCTTGGCCGCCGAGCGGGACGCGATTTACGTCGCCGACACCGGCAACCATGCGATCCGCCGCATCGCGCTTGCCGACGGACGGGTGACGACGCTCGCCGGAAACGGCGCGCGCGGCCAGTCGCTGACGTGGCGATCGCGCCCCGGCCCGGACGTCGCGCTCGCTTCGCCGTGGGATGTGGAAACCCGCGACGGCCGGCTGTTCTTCGCCAACGCCGGCACCCACCAGCTCGGCGCAATGGACCTTGGCGACGGGACCGCGCGCGCGCTCGCCGGAACCGGCGCCGAGAGCATCGCCGACGGCTCCGCCGACGCGGCCCTGCTCGCGCAGCCGAGCGGGCTCGCCCTCGACCCCACCGGCTCGACGCTCTATTTCGCCGACAGCGAGACCTCGGCGGTGCGCGCTTTGTCGCTGGGGATCGATGCCGAGGTCACGACCTTGGTCGGGACCGGCCTGTTCGACTTCGGCCACGTCAACGGCGCTTTCGCCGACGCCCGGTTTCAGCATCCCTTGGGGCTCGCCTGGTGGAGGGATGGCCTGGTCGTCGCCGACAGCTACAACGGGCGGCTCCGGTTTCTCGATCTCAAGGAGCGCACGGTCGCGGACGTGGGCGAATCCGGCTTCGCCTGCGAAGGCCCGGTCTGCCTGCCCGCCGGCGAGCCCGCCGGGGTCGCCGGGGCCGGCGCGGACCGGCTCTTGGTCGCCGACACCAACAACCACCGCATCGTCGAAATACGCACCGAGGCGGAGACGCTCCGCGTCTGGACCTCTGAAAAATGACCGCCCTTAAACACGTTAAGAGTTGATCGGGGTCAAGGTTGCGGGCGCTCGCCTAATGTTATTTAATGCCGGGGCCGGAAATCGCCGGGTTGACCATGAGATCAATAATTTCAATGAACTACGAGAAATTCTTCGCCGATCGGGTGGCGGACCTGAAGCAAGAAGGCCGCTATCGCGTGTTCATCGACCTCGAGCGCAAGCCGGGGGGATTTCCCCGCGCGATCCATCACGCCGCCCAAGGCCCGCGCGAGATCACGGTCTGGTGCTCCAACGACTACCTCGGCATGGGACAGCATCCGCTCGTGCTCGCGGCCATGCACGAAGCGATCGACCGCTGCGGCGCCGGCGCGGGCGGAACGCGCAACATCGCCGGCACCAATCACTATCACGTCTTGCTCGAACGGGAACTCGCCGACCTGCACCGCACCGAGGCCGCCCTGCTCTTCGGTTCCGGTTGGATCGCCAACATGACCGCGCTCAACACGCTCGCGCGCATGCTGCCCAACTGCGTGGTATTTTCCGACGAGAAGAACCACAACTCGATGATCGAGGGAATCGTCCATTCCCGCGCCGAGAAGAAGGTCTTCCGTCATAACGATCCCGCCCATCTCGATGAACTTCTCGCCCAGACCGATCCGGCGCGGCCCAAGCTGATCGCCTTCGAATCCGTTTATTCCATGGACGGCAACATCTCCCCGATCGAGGAAATCTGCGACGTGGCGGAAAAGCACGGCGCCATGACCTTCCTCGACGAAGTGCACGCGGTCGGCATGTACGGCCCCCGCGGCGGCGGCGTCGCCGAACGCGACGGCCAGATGCACCGCCTGACCGTCATCCAGGGAACCCTGGCCAAGGCCTTCGGCGTGGTCGGCGGTTATATCGCCGGCTCCACGGCGCTCTGCGACTTCATCCGTTCCTACGGCACCGGGTTCATCTTCTCGAGTTCGCTGCCGCCGTCGGTCGCGGCCGGCGCGCTCGCTTCGATCCGTTACCTCAAGGAACACAACGAGTTGCGCGAGCGGCACCAGGAACGTGCCCAGACCCTGAAGACCAAGCTGATCAAAGCCGGCCTGCCGGTGATGCCGGGGCCGAGCCACATCGTTCCCGTTCTCGTCGGCGATCCGGTGCGCTGCAAGCAGGCGAGCGACCTTCTGCTCGAGGGGCACGACATTTACGTCCAGCCCATCAACTACCCGACCGTCCAACGCCGGACCGAGCGGCTGCGCTTTACGCCCACCCCGCTGCACACGGACGCGGACATGGATCGCCTGGTCGCTGCGCTCCGGCAGGTGTGGGAGCGCCTCGGCCTGAAAGCCGCGGCGTGAGCGGCTTACCCGCGGGTTTGCATCTCGGGAAATCCTAGGCCAGACTCGGCCGGATGTTCACCGACAACACGCTGACGCCGAGAGAAGCGATCCGGCTTTGCGCGCTCGGCACCCTGGCGACGCAGCCGATGCGCTATAGCGCGCTCGCCAACGCCATCCGTCACTTCGTCAGCCGCATCCTCGGGCCTTCCCTCGATTTGATGGGAACATCCATCGAGTTGTTGCGACTCGAAGGGCTGGTGCGCGCGATCGAGGGCACCGGCATGGAAGACGACGCCCGGCTCGAGATCACGGACGCCGGCCGGAGCGAACTGAAGAACCTGCTGACCGCGAACATCCGCGCCGCATCGACCGATCTCAACAAGCTGATCGTGGCGCTGAAGTTCCGTTTTCTTCACCATCTCGGCGAAGCCGACCGCCAAGTCCAGCTCGACCTTCTGGTGGAATCTTGCGAAAAGGAGCTGGCGCGGCTCGAGGATTTGCGCGCCCATCACGCTGGAGATCCGGGAGCGCTCGCCGCGTGGCTGGATCACGACATCGCGGCGATCGAACGCCGCATCGCCTGGCTCGGGGATTTCCGCCGCCGCTCTTGACCGGCGCCGGGCGAAGTTCCTATGTCGTCAGCTTGGCGGAAACCTTCTGCAGGCCGGCCAGGATCGCCGCGCCCGCCTGGCCCGCGTCGCCCTTCATCTTCTGGGCAATGATCAGCTTCATGGAATCGACGTGAACGCCGATGGCCTCGACGTGCGCCGGGCCGATCGGCGAAGGCAGCTTTTCGAGCATCCGGCACAGTTCGTTGCCGACGGCCGTCATCAGATTATAGCCGAAGCTGCCGCCCTGGCCTTTCACGTCGTGAGAAATTCTGAAAATGTCGCCGAGGATTTTCGTCTGATCGCCTTTGCCCGCCTTGAGTTCCTCGAACGCCGCGGAAATATTCTTCAGGTCCTCCTGGACCCAGTCGAGATAGCTGTCGGAGAGACCGGCGAGCACCTGCTCCGCCTTTTCGAGCATGTCGGGGTTGATCGCGCCCGGCCCGCCGATCTTCACCTTCGATTTGAGGGTGTTGGGCGGGTTGATGATTTCCAGTTCCTCATTCGCCATGATTGTTCATCCTCACGAGGCCGGGCTTTTACCTTTTTGGCCTCTCTCCCTCAAGATTGCGTAAATACTGGGGCAAAAACGTTATCGCGCCAAGCCCAAACCGAAAGCCGCAGAAGTATTCGATGATCGCGCTATAAAGATTAAAACAGTCCTAATTCTCGGGTTTTTTCCCATACTAATACCTGGGCAAGGGCTAATTGCGGGGGGAGCGGCGCCTTTGCTCGAGCCTTAAAAATGGCGGCGGATTCAAGTTTTCAACCGCCCGTTATATGAGACCCAAAGCCTTCAATTCCCGCCTGAGATCGGTCGGGAGCGCCGCCACGCTGGCGGCATCCACCGTGCCCATGTCCGGGGGAATTCTTTCGGGCGGCAAATAGCGCCAGCCCTGGAAAGGGCGGAAGGGGCGGGCGGCGGTGCGAAACAGCATGGGGTCGAGCAGGATCGCGTAAGCCGGCGTGCCGTCGGTTTTCGCCGCCTCTTCGAACCCAAGGACACGTTGGCGCGCCGCGATCGCGCCGCCGATCACCCAGTAGAGGGACCCGCCGGCGGCGATTTCGTCGGCCCGCTTGGGGCGGTGCCGGGTGACGTGGCGGAGGCTTGCCCCCTTACCGGCGCGCACCGCCGCCTCGAGTCTCGCCTTCTGCACCCGCGCGAGATGCTCGACATCCTCGATTCCGACCGCGAGCTTGACGAGATGGACGGTCACGGCGCGTTCTTTCTCCTTTTTGCCGCCAACACACGGGCGACCTTGGAAGCCGGCTCGCGGCCGAGCGCCTCGGAAATGAACCGCCCGGCCTCGGCGAGCTTGTGTAAATCCACGCCGGTCCGAATCCTGAGCCCGTCGAGCATATAGAGCACGTCCTCGGAGGCGACGTTGCCGGACGCTCCGGCGGCGTAGGGACAGCCGCCGAGACCGGCGACCGCCGAATCCACGCTGGCCACGCCCTTCGTCATCGCCGCCAGCACGTTGGCGAGCGCCTGGCCGTAGGTATCGTGAAAATGGACGGCGAGCCGTTCGATCGGTACGCTCGCCGCCACCTTGTCGATCATCGCCTGGGCTTTCGCCGGCGTGCCGACGCCGATGGTGTCGCCGAGCGAGATTTCGTAGCAGCCCATCTCGAGAAGACTGCCGGCGACGCGCGCGACCGCTTCCGCCGCGACTTCGCCTTCATAGGGGCAGCCGAGCACGCAACTGACATAACCGCGCACGCGCACGTTTTTCGCCCGGGCCGCCCGAGCGACCTCGGCGAAGCGGCTGAGGCTTTCCTCGATCGAGCAATTGATGTTGCGTCTCGAAAACGTTTCCGAAGCCGCGGCGAAGACCGCGACTTCCGAAGCCCCGGCGGCGAGCGCGCCTTCGAGCCCCCTCATGTTCGGGGTCAGCACGGAATAGCTCACGCCCGGCCGGGGCCGGAGCCCGGCGAGGACCTTGTCGGTGCCCGCCATCTGCGGAACCCACTTGGCCGAGACGAAGCTTCCGGCCTCGATCGCCGTCAGTCCCGCGTCGGCGAGCCGTTCGATCAATTCGATCCGCACGTCTGCCGCCACCGGCTTGGGCTCGTTTTGCAGCCCGTCGCGCGGGCCGACTTCGACCATTTTGACTTGAGCGGGAAGGCGCATGGCTATCCTTCGGAGCTCTCTTTGCCGTCGGAGGCGAAGGATACCAGAAGATCGCCCTCGGCGACCTGCGCGCCTCGACGAACGTGGATGGCCTCGATCCGGCCATCGGCGGACGCGGCGAGAGCATGTTCCATCTTCATCGCCTCCAGCACCACCAGCACTTGGCCCCGGCGCACGGTATCCCCCGCCCCGGCGTTCACCGCAGCGATCTTTCCCGGCATCGGCGCGATCAGCGAGCCGGCGGGCGCGTCCTCGGTCGCAGCCGCCAGAAAGGGATCGGCAAGCCGGAAACGCCAAGTCGGACCCAGGCCAAAAACTGCTATTTCGCCGCCGTCATGCAACGCGAACGCCGTAACTTGATTTCCGTCGATGTCGGCGGATATCTCGCCCGCCGGAGTGCGTCCGCCCGCGACCCGGACCGGGCCTTGCGGCAGATCGAGAACATATCCGCCGCCCTGAAAACGGACCGTGACCGAAAGCTCGCCCAGGTCGTCCCTGAGACGAATCGTTTGCGCGCCGACGCCGTTGAGACGCCAGCCGTCGGTGCGATGCCAAGGCGAATGGCGATCGGCGGCGCGGCGAGCTTCGTCTCGGCGGGAGTCCGCCCGGTCGAGGAGAACGGCGAGACAGGCGAGCGCGAGGACCGGATCGGGTGCGCGGGACGGCGCCGGGACCAGCGCCGCGCGATGGCGCGCGATAAATCCGGTATCCACCTTGCCCGCGACGAAGGCAGGGTGCCGGGCGATGGCGGCGAGCAAATCCCGGTTGGTCACGACGCCGCCGATGCGCACGGCTTCGAGCGATTCTTGGAGCCGATGAATCGCGCCGAGGCGGTCTTCGCCCCAAACCGCGATCTTGGCGATCATGGGGTCGTAATGGACGCCGATCTCGTCGCCTTCGGAAACACCGGATTCGACCCGCACGTCCTTTCCTTCAGTGGGCATCACGAGGCGGACGAGCCGACCCGCCTGGGGCAGATCGTCACGCGCGGGATCCTCGGCGTAAAGCCGCGCCTCGATGGCGTGCCCCTTGATCGCGAGGTCGCTTTGGTCGAGCGGGAGCCTCTCGCCCGCGGCGACGCGGAACTGCCATTCGACCAAATCCTGGCCGGTTATCATCTCCGTCACCGGGTGCTCGACCTGAAGGCGGGTGTTCATTTCCATGAAATAGAAAGAACCGTCTTCGTCGAGCAGGAATTCGACCGTGCCGGCGTTCCGGTAGCCGACGGCGCGGCACCCGGCGACCGCCGTCTCGCCCAAACGCCGTCTCAATTGCGGCGAGAGACCGGGCGCGGGCGCCTCCTCGACGATTTTTTGATGCCGGCGCTGAAGCGAGCAATCGCGCTCGAACAGATGAACGAGGTTTCCGAACGCGTCGGCGAAGACCTGGACCTCCACGTGCCGCGGGCGCGACAGATATTTTTCGAGCAGGAGCGTCGGATCGGCGAAGGCGGCCTCGGCCTCGCGCCGCGCCGACGCCAGAGCTTGGGCGAGCTCGGCCGGCGCGGCGACAACCCGCATTCCCCTTCCGCCGCCGCCGGCTGTGGCCTTCACCAGCACCGGGAATCCGATCCGCTTCGCTTCGCTCGCGAACGTCGCGTCATCTTGTGCCATCCCGTGATAGCCGGGCACGGTCGGAACCCCCGCCTTTTCCATGATCGCCTTGGCGCGGGACTTCGAGCCCAGGTCGCGGATCGCCTGCGGCCCCGGGCCGACGAAGACGAGCCCGGCGCGGGCCGCAGCCTCGGCGAACGCGGCGTTTTCCGCCAGAAACCCGTAGCCGGGATGGACCGCGTCGGCGCGTGTCTCCTTGGCCGCGGCCAGGATTGATTCGATATCGAGATAGCTGGCCTTCGCCTCGGCCGGACCGATCCGGCACGCTTCGTCGGCGCGGCGGACGTGCAGCGCCTTGCGGTCGGCATCGGAATAAACCGCAACTGTCCCGATGCCGAGCCTGCGCGCCGTGCGGATGATGCGACACGCGATCTCGCCGCGATTGGCGATCAGGACTTTGGCAAACACAGATTATTCACGCATCCAGGAAGGCTTGCGTTTGGCGAGAAACGCGTCGAGCCCCTCGCGCGCCTCGACGCCGGCGCGAATGCGGGCGATGCGGCGAGCCGTATCCTCGATCAAAGTTTCGGTAATGGGCTGGTCGGCGACGGCGCGCACCAGCGCCTTGGCTTCGGCGACCGCCTTCGGCCCGCCGGCGAGTACCGTCGATATGAGCCGCTCGCCCGCCGCCGGCAGATCGGCGGCCGAAACGACCTCGTGGACCAGGCCGAGCGCGCGTGCGTCTTCGGCCCCGAAGCGTTCTCCAGTCAGAAAATAACGCCGCGCCGCCCGCGCTCCGATGGCCGCGACCACGTAAGGGCCGATGGTCGCCGGGATCAGCCCAAGGCGAACTTCAGTGAGCGCGAACGTCGCCTGATCGGCCGCGAGCGCGACATCGCAGCACGCCACCAGCCCGACGCCGCCGCCGAGCGCCGCGCCCTGCACCAAAGCCACTGTCGGCTTGGGCATTTCGTTGAGAAGGCGGAGCATTTCGGCGAGCGCGCGGGCGTCGCGGACGTTTTCGGCCTCCGCCGCGGCCGCCATGCGTTTCATCCACGCGACGTCGGCCCCGGCGGAAAAGCTTTTGCCGTTGGCGGCCAGCACCATCGCGCGCACGCCCTCGTCCGCGCCGAGACGGCGAAAGGTATCCGCCAGCGCCGCGATCAAGGAATCGTCGAAGGCATTGTGCTTTTCGGCGCGGTCGAGGGTGACGGTGGCCACGCCCCGGGAATCCGTCGTGATGGCGAGGGGCGCAGAGGTCATGGTCGGATCCTCGAGCCTCACATCCGGAAAACGCCGAACGCGGTTTTCTCGATCGGCGCGTTGAGCGCGGCGGAAATTCCAAGGCCGAGCGTCATGCGCGTTTCGACGGGATCGATGATCCCGTCGTCCCAGAGGCGCGCGCTGGCGTAATAGGGATGCCCCTGGCGCTCGTACTGTTCGCGGATGGGAGCCCGGAAAGCTTCCTCGGCCGCCGCCGGCCAATCCTCGCCGCGCACGGCCATCGCCTCGCGCCGAACGGTCGCGAGAACCGCCGCCGCCTGTTCGCCCCCCATGACGGAAATGCGTGCGTTCGGCCACATCCACAAGAATCGCGGCGCGTAGGCCCGTCCGCACATGGAGTAGTTGCCGGCGCCGAAGCTTCCGCCGATGACAACGGTGAATTTCGGCACCTGGGCGCAGGCGACCGCCATCACCATCTTGGCGCCATCCTTGGCGATACCGCCGGATTCGTACTTCCGCCCGACCATGAAACCGGCGATGTTCTGAAGAAAGACGAGCGGGATGCGGCGCTGCGCGCAGAGCTCGACGAAATGCGCCCCCTTGAGGGCCGATTCCGAAAAAAGGATTCCGTTGTTGGCGACGATCCCGACCGGATAGCCGAAGATGCGGGCGAAGCCGCAAACCAGAGTCGCGCCATAGAGAGCCTTGAATTCGTCCAGCTCCGAGCCGTCCACGATCCGGGCGATGACCTCGCGGACCTCAAAATGTTTGCGCAGGTCGGCCGGAACCGCGCCGTAAAGGTCCTCGGCCGGATAGAGGGGGTCGCGCGGTTCGGACGTCTCCAGCTCGATCCGCTTGGGGCGGTTCAGGTTGGCGACGATGCGCCTGGCAATGGCGAGCGCGTGGGTATCGTCGGCGGCGAGATGATCGGCGACGCCGGAGGTGCGGACGTGAACCTCGGCCCCGCCGAGGTCCTCGGCGCTGACGTCCTCACCGGTCGCTGCCTTCACCAAGGGCGGCCCGCCAAGAAAAATGGTCCCCTGCCCCCTGACGATGACCGTTTCATCCGACATGGCGGGTACGTAGGCCCCGCCCGCGGTGCACGAGCCCATCACCACCGCGATTTGCGGAATCCCGGCCGCCGACAGAGTCGCCTGGTTGTAGAAGATGCGCCCGAAATGATCGCGGTCGGGAAAAACCTCGTCCTGGCTCGGCAAGTGCGCGCCGCCGGAATCGACCAGATACACGCATGGCAGCCGGTTCTGGCCGGCAATCTCTTGCGCGCGCAAATGCTTTTTGACCGTGATCGGATAATACGTCCCGCCCTTGACGGTCGCATCGTTGGCGACGATCACGCACTCCCGCCCCGAAATACGGCCGATGCCGGTGACGATGCCGCCGGCGGGCACGGGATCGTCATAGAGGCCGAGCCCGGCGAGCTGCGAGAATTCGAGGAACGGCGCGCCGGAATCGAGCAACAGCCGGATGCGCTCGCGCACCGGGAGCTTGCCGCGCTTGACGTGCTTTTCGCGTGCCGCCGCTTCGCCCCCGGCGCGGATTGTCGCCACCGTCGCGCGCAGGTCCTCGACTGAGGCCCGCAGGGCCGCGGCATTGGCCCGGAATTCGGCGGAATCCGGATCGAGCGTGGTGGGCAACGCGGACATGAACGCGCCGGTTCTTCAGGTCTTGGCTTCGGTCGGTTTGGGGCTGTGATGGTGAGGCCGTTCGCCCACCGCGCCGCCCTTGTCCTTCCAGGCACGGAATCCCTCGCCGAGGTGGCAGACGGGACTCAAGCCCATCTCCTGGACCGCGGCGGCCGCGAGCGCGGAGCGCCAGCCGGATTGGCAGTAGAAGACGAACTCCTTGCCCGACGCGAAGATGTCCTTGTGATAAGGACTTTCCGGATCGACCCAGAATTCGAGCATGCCGCGCGGGGCATGAAAGGCGCCGGGAATCATGCCTTCACGCTCCAGCTCGCGCACATCGCGCAGGTCCACGAATACGATGTTGGGATCGCCGTAAATCTTGCTCGCCTCCTCCGTCGTCAGCGTGCGGATTTTCGCCGTCGCTTCGTCGACCAGCGCCTTGTAGCTCTTTTTCATTTTCATCGCGGTTCTCCTACCAATTCTCTCCCTGCATCCACTTCTTGACCATCCACATCCGATCGGAGCCCCAGAAGGGCTCGCCGTTCACGAAGAAGAAGGGCGATCCGAACACGCCTTTGCCGATGGCGTTCATGGTCTCCGTCCGCAGCCGTTCCTTGATCGCCGGGCTTTGCAACGCTTGGGAAAGCTCGTCGCGATCGACGTGCAACGCGGCGGCGATGTCCACCACCGCGGCCGGGAGCGAGATGTCAACGTTTTCGGCGAAGTACGCGTGAAGGGCGGATTTGGCGAACAGCCGCGCCAATTCCGAATCGCGATCGTCGAGCCAATAGAACGCCCGTGCCGCCGCCTGGGTCGCGACGGGAAATTTCGATGGCAGCCGATAGGGAATATTCATCATCCGTCCCATCCGCTCCCAGTCGTGCTTCGCATAGTCGCCCTTGATCGGAATGTCGGCGAGCGGCCGCATGTCGGTTTCCTTGAGCACGACGCCGAGCAGGATCGGCTTCCAAACCGCCGTCCGGCCGAAATCGGCGGCGAGATCGTCCACCCGCGTCGAGGCGAAGTAGCCATAAGGCGAGGAGAAATCGAAATAGAATTCGATGATCGTGTTTTGACCGCCTTTGCCCATCGGCTCACCATGGAATTTCGCGGCCGTCATAGTTGAAGAACCGGCCGCTATCGGAGGGCTTGAGCCCGCCGATCACGCGGCGCATGGACGTCACGCTCTCTTCGACGCCGAGATGCGCGCTCGCCCCGCCCATGTCGGTGCGAACCCAGCCGGGGTGCAGCATCGCGACGGTGATTTTGCGCGACTTTAGAGAAAGCGAAAGCCCCTTCATCACCATGTTAAGCGCCGCCTTGCTCGAGCGGTAGATATAGCTCCCGCCGGATTGATTTTCGGCGATGCTGCCCATCATGCTGGTGAGCGCGACGATGGTTTTGCGTTCGCTGCGGGCGACGTGGTCGGCGAGCGCCTCGGCGATCATCATTGGCCCCATGACGTTGGTACGGAAGACCTGATGCCAGGCCTCGGTATTCACTTGTCCGAAGGTTTCCTTGCGCGGGCCGTAGATGCCGGCATTGCTGATGAGCAGGCCGATGGCTTCGCTTTTGAGGGCGCGGGCGAGCGATCGCACCTGGGCCGGATCGGTCACGTCGAGGGCCCGGATTCGCACGTCGCCTTTGATCGCCGCCAACGCCTTGGCCGCCTTGGGTTGACGGCATGTGGCGATCACCCGCCATCCCTCGGCCGCGTATTGGCGGGCGAATTCGAGGCCGAGCCCCCGGCTCGCGCCGGTGATCAGAACGGTGGGGCCGCGTTTGCGGCGGGGCATGAAGGATGCTTCCTTCTTTAATGGATTCGCTCGAACGCCATCGCGGTCGCCTCGCCGCCGCCGATGCAGAGCGAAGCCAGCCCGCGCTTGAAGCCGTATTTTTCCATCGCCGCCAGCAGCGTGACGACGATCCTGGCGCCCGAGGCGCCGACCGGATGACCCAACGCGCAGGCCCCGCCGTGAACGTTCACTTTGTCGTGCGGCAGGTCGAGATCGCGCATCGCCGCCAGGGTGACGACGGCGAAGGCTTCGTTGATCTCGTATAAATCCACGTCACCCACCCGCCAGCCAACCTTGTCGAGGCACTTCTTGATCGCGCCGACCGGGGCGGTGGTGAACCACGCCGGAGCCTGGGAATGGGTGGCGTGACCGAGGACGGCGGCGAGCGGCTTCAAGCCCCTCCGCTCGGCCTCGGAGCGACGCATCATCACCAGCGCCGCCGCGCCGTCGGAAATGGAACTGGAATTGGCGGCGGTGACGGTCCCGCCCTCGCGGAAGGCGGGCTTGAGCGATGGAATCCGGTCGAGCTTCGCTTTCAGGGGTTGCTCGTCCTGAACGACCGTGGTTTCGGTTTTGCCCGCCTTGACCGGAACCGGGACGATTTCCTTGGCAAAAAATCCTTCGGTGATCGCTTTTTGCGCGCGATGTAAGGATTCGATCGCAAAGGAGTCCTGCTGTTCGCGGGTGAACTGGTAGGCCTCGGCGGTGTCCTCGGCATAGGTGCCCATCAGGCGGCCTTTGTCGTAGGCGTCCTCGAGGCCGTCGAGGAACATGTGGTCTTGGATCTGGCCGTGGCCCATGCGGTACCCGGCCCGCGCGCGGTCGAGCAGATAAGGCGCGTTGCTCATGCTTTCCATCCCGCCTGCGATCATCACCTTGTTGGTCCCGGCGATGAGAAGATCGTGCGCGAGCATCGCCGCCTTCATGGCCGAGCCGCACATCTTGTTGATGGTGGTCGCGCCGGCGGAATCGGGCAGGCCGGCGAAGCGCCCCGCCTGTCGCGCCGGCGCCTGGCCGAGCCCGGCGAAGAGGCAAAGACCCATGATGACTTCCTCGATCTCTTCGGGATTCACGCGCGCGCGCTCGATCGCGGCCTTGATGGCGGCGGCACCGAGCTTGGGCGCGGTGACGTCCTTGAGATCGCCGAGAAAGCCGCCCATCGGCGTGCGGGCGGCGGAGGCGATGACGACGGGATTGGTTGGAGCCATGGGACTCTCCTCGAAGCGGAACGCCCTCCGGTACGACGTTAGTAACCTATAACGTTTCCTCGAACAATTCGCGCCCGATCAACCAGCGGCGGATTTCGCTGGTGCCGGCGCCGATTTCATAGAGCTTGGCATCGCGGAGCAGCCGTCCGGTCGGGCTCGTATTGACATAGCCCATGCCGCCCAGACATTGGATCGCTTCAAGCGCCATCCAGGTCGCCTTTTCGGCGGCGTAGAGGATCGCGCCGGCGGCATCCTTGCGCGTGGTCTCGCCCCGGTCGCACGCCTTGGCCACCGCGTAAACGTAGGCCCGGGCCGCGTTCAGGCCGACATACATATCGGCAAGCTTCCCTTGCATCAGTTGGAACGTGCCGATGGGTTCGCCGAACTGCTTGCGTTCGTGCACATAAGGGATCACCGCATCCAGGCACGCCTGCATGATGCCGAGTGGACCCGCGGCCAGCACCGCGCGTTCGTAATCGAGGCCGCTCATCAGCACGCTCGCGCCCTCGCCGGCCGCGCCTAGTACGTTCTCTTCCGGCACCTCGCAGTCGGCGAAGATCAGCTCTCCGGTGTTGGACCCGCGCATGCCGAGTTTGTCGAGTTTCGCGCCCGAGGAAAATCCCTTGAATCCTCGTTCGATCAGGAAGGCCGTGATGCCGCGTTGTGCGCTCGGCGCGCGCAAGCCCGCGTGCGTTCCGGCCTTGGGCTCGGTCTTGGCGTAGACCACCAGCACGTCCGCCTCGGGACCGTTGGTGATCCACATTTTCGCGCCATTGAGGACATAGCGGTCGCCCGTCTTGTCGGCGCGAAGCCGCATCCCGATCACGTCGGAACCGGCCTCGGACTCGCTCATGGCGAGCGCGCCGACCTTCGCCCCCGAAATCAGGCCGGGCAGATAGCGGTTCTTTTGCGCCGGCGTGCCGTTGCGACGGATCTGATTGACGCAGAGGTTGGAGTGCGCCCCGTAGCTCAAACCGACCGCGGCGGAAGCGCGGCTGATTTCCTCCATCGCCACCACGTGCTCGGTGTAGCCCATGCCGGCGCCGCCGAACTCCTCTTCGACCGTAATGCCGAGGAGGCCGAGATCGCCGAATTTCCGCCAGAGATCGGCGGGAAAGTCGTTGGCCCGGTCGATGGCGTCGGCACGCGGCGCGATTTCGGAGGCGGCGAAGGCCCGCACCGTCGCGCGCAATATCTCCGCCGTCTCCCCGAGATCGAAGCGCAAGGAAGGATAGTCGTTGGGGATCATCGCGCGGTTCGCCTTCGGGACCTGCCTAACCAGTTATCCTACGATAGTTGACGTTAACGTAAACGTCAATGCGGCGCCGTGCGGGAAATCGCTGACGTTCCTGGTCGAACTGCCTACAATTGCCCGCGATCAATCCGCTTCCCACCCGAGCGTGGGAGCAGGAGCGGTGTATATTCGTCCCGATCTCCGGCGAAAGTCCACGATCGACCATGTCCGTCAACCTCTCGCCTGAGCCACCACCCGCGCCACCCTCCCCGCCGGCGGCCCCGTCCTCGCGTCCCGGGCGATTCGATTCCTTCCGGCGCGAGCTCGGCTTCGAGCTGGTCGTACCCGCCCTGGTCGTCGGGTTGACGGCCGGAGTGCTCGCGGTGATTCGCGCGGTTTCGGTTTCCGCCCTGATCTTCGCCGGCGAACTCGAGCCCTTCGCGGCGTTGGGGACGAATTTGGGACTGATCAGCGCGATCATGATCGGTTTCGTTCTGGCGATCGCCAGCGGCTATCCCGGCACGGTCGCGCTCGCCCAGGTCGAGCCCGCGGCGATCCTGGCGTTGATCGCGGCCGCGGTGATCGCGGCCGTCGGCGCCGAGCGGGGCGGAGAAATCGCGCTCGCGACCATGGTCGTGGCGATCGCGCTGTCTTCGCTCCTGTTCGGTTGCACCCTGTTTCTGCTCGGCGTTTTTCGCCTCGGCAACCTGGTTCGATTCATTCCTTATCCCGTGGTCGCGGGGTTTCTCGCCGGCGTCGGCTGGCTCTTGGTGCGCGGCAGCTTCACCACCATGACGTCGCGCCCGCTCGGATTCGACAATCTCGCTTTCCTCGCCGAACCCGCGAGCCTTTGGCGATGGCTGCCGGGCATCGGGTTCGGCCTCGCCCTGTGGTTCCTGCACCGCCGCATCCATCATTATCTCGTCATGCCGCTGGTCATGGCGGTGGGGGTCGCCTTGTTCTACGCCGCGAGTTGGATAACGGACGCGACGCTCGACGATCTCCGCGCGCGCGGATTCCTATTCGAATCGTCGACATCCGACGCCCAATGGCAATCGCCATTGTCGTTCCTGCAAGACGCCGATTGGTCGGTGCTGTGGAGCGAACTGCCGACGGCCGGGACTTTGATCGTCATCAGCGTACTCGCCTTGCTTCTCTTCGCCGGCAGCATCGAAGTCGCCACCCGCCGCGACATCGATCTCAACCGCGAACTGCGCGTCACCGGCATCGCCAACATGATCGGCGCGATCGGCGGCGCGTTTCCCGGATTCCATTCGCTCAGCGGCACGATCCTCACCCATCGCATGGGTGCGCCGGTGCGTCTGACCGGACTGATCGGCACGCTATTGTGTGTGGCCGTGCTCTTTCTCGGCGCTGACGCGCTTCTATGGTTGCCGAAGCCGGTGATCGGCGGTTTGCTGTTCTATCTCGGGCTCGATTTTCTGCTGGAATGGGCCTACGAGACCCGCTTTCAGCTTGCCGGACCGGATTATGTCCTGGTCTTGGTCGTGCTCGCGATCACGGGCGGGGTCGGCATGCTGGAAGGACTCGGCGCGGGAATCCTGATCGGCGTCGTTCTCTTCGTCATCAACTACAGTCGCACCAACGTTGTCCGCCATTCGCTCTCCGGGGCCGATTTCCACAGCAACGTCGATCGGCCCGAGCCGCAACGCGTGCGCCTCGGCAAGCACGGCGACGCCATCCATGTCCTGCGCCTGCAAGGCTACATTTTCTTCGGAACCGCAAACCGCCTGCTCGCGATGGTGCGCGAGCGGCTCGACGATCCGGCGCGCGCCAAGGTGCGTTTCGTGATTCTCGACCTCGCGCGCGTGATCGGGCTCGACGCCTCGGCCATTCTCGGCTTCGACCGCATGAGCCAATACGCCCAGGACCGCGCCTTTCACCTCGTCTTGACCGGATTCTCGCCTCCGATCGCGGCCCAACTTCGCCGGGAGCGGATCGATGGCGATTCGTCCGCCAATACCCACTTCTTCCCCGATCTCGACCATGCAATGGAGTGGTGCGAGGATAAATTGCTGGAACACGAACTGGCCGCGGGCGCGGAGCTGCGCGATCCCCTGGCCGACCAGCTTCGCCGCATCGCCGGCGGCACGGCTGTGGACGTCGGCGATTTTCTCGCGTATGTCGAACCGTTCGAGGTCAAGTCCGGCGAACACCTGATCCGCCAGAAAGAGCAATCGAACGATCTCTATTTCATCGAAACGGGCAAGGTTTCCGTTCGCCTGGAAACCAGCGACGGCCGCGTCGTGCGTTTGCGCGCCATGGGCCCCGGCACCATCGTCGGCGAGGTCGCCTTTTATCTCGATATTCCCCGTTCGGCCTCGGTCATCGCCGATCTTCCCACCACCGGCTATCGGCTGAAGCGCGAGAGCCTGAAACGGTTGCGGGCCGAGCGCCCGGACCTGGCGGCGATGTTCCACGAGTTCATCGCCCATCGCCTTTCCGAACGGGTCGCCGAGACCGGGCGGCTGGTCGACACCCTGATTGGCTGACTCTCTTCAGAACTGGTCCTGCTCCCGCTTGCCCGCCAAATGATAGTCGCATGAAACACCTCAAATCTTCCTTACACGATCTTCACGAGCTGTTCGACCATGCGGTTACGGTGCGGCATCTCGCGGAACCATTCGTATCATTCGACGGCCCACGATTTGCTGTAGAGGTCCTTAAATTCATGAATGAGCGCGATTTCGACGTCGTCGGCGTCCGGCGTGACGGCGCGGTCGAGGGGTTTGTTCACCGGTCTGACCTCAACCGAGGCACTCTTGACGAACATCTGCAGCGATTTGAGGACCGTCTTCTCCTCCATGAATCGGCGCCACTCCTAGCGACGTTGGACATCCTGACTACCTCACCTCATGCATTCGTGCTGGTCCTCGGCCAAGTCGCGGGCATAGTCACTAAAGGAGACCTACAGAAGGCTCCGCTACGAATGTGGTTGTTTGGATTGCTGTCCTTGCTTGAGATGCAGCTCCTTCGCCTAATCCGCAATGTCCATCCGGAAGATTCATGGACTCGGTTTATTTCAGAGACCCGGCTGAGCAAGGCTCGGGATATACTACAAGTTCGACGGTCCCGGAATGAGGCCATCGACCTTGCTGACTGTCTCCAATTTGCAGACAAAAAGGACATCGTCGTGAAGACTGCCCGACTAAGGGAGAATTTTGATTTTGCGTCTGAAGGCAGCGCTGACCGGGCGCTCAAGGATATGCAAGATCTCCGCGACGAACTGGCTCACGCGCAGGACATAATTACGGGCAAGTGGCCTGAACTCGCTCAGCAGGCTCACGCTGTGGAAGAGCTTCTTAAACGATGCGAGGATTTCGCAGCATGATGCGCGAGCAAAAATGTGGACGCGGCCTTACATCTCGCATCGCAATCAGCACAAGATCGTCAAAATGCACGGCATATCGCCGACTGGAGCGTGCCGAGCGCCCGGACCTGGCGGCGATGTTCCACGAGTTCATCGCCCATCGCCTTTCCGAACGGGTCGCCGAGACCGGGCGGCTGGTCGACACCCTGATTGGCTGACTCTCTTCAGAACTGGTCCTGCTCCCGCTTGCCCGCCATCCGCATCAAGGTCTGCAACGCGGTCGCGCACAGGGTTTCCCGGCCGTCCTTGCGCACGAACACGTCGGCGCGGGTGATGGTGAGCGTCCGGCCCGAGCGAATCACCTGTCCCAGGGCGCGAAGCTCCTCGCCGTCGCCGGGGGCCATGATATTGAGCTTGAATTCGACCGTCAGCACGCTGTCGTCCGGGCCCATCAGCGAAAATCCGGCATAGCCGCCGGCGACGTCGGCCAGCGTCGCGATCACCCCGCCGTGGAAATATCCGTGCTGTTGGAGCAGCGTATCCTTGCGGCGCAGGCGAAGCTCCGTCGTCCCGGCGCCGACGCGGACGATCTCGGCGCCGAGATGCGCCATGAATTTCTGCCGGGCGAAGCTCCGGCGGATAGCCGAGGCCCGACCGGCTTTTCGGACCGCTTTCGGGACATGCGATGTTTTTGGGGTCACGAGCGTTCCTCAGCTTCCAACCACCATCGGCGCGGTCAGCCGGCGCAGCAAGGCGATGACGCTGAGAGCCGTGTTCCGGCCGGTCGCGGGGTTTTCCTCCGATGGAATGTTGGCGATGGTCATTTCGAAACGGGTGGAATCGGAATCGACCTTGACC
>MIAC01000264.1:0-6227 GCA_001830475.1 Rhodospirillales bacterium RIFCSPLOWO2_12_FULL_67_15 | reverse complement strand
ACCCCGATCCCGGCGAGGCCGAGGGCGACGGCGATGTTGACGTTGGCCGGAAACAGGGCCGCGGCCTCGCGCACCGTTCCTTCGTAGAGCTTGACCGGCTCCTTGAGGGCGTCGAGATCGATCCCCCGCTCGACCACGAACTTGGCCGCGCGCAGGCTTTTGGGCGGCTTGCGCGTCGTCATGGTCACGGAATGGACGGTGCCTTCCGCGACCGCGCGCACGGCATCCAACCCGAGCAACGCGCCGGTCGGAACCAAGATGCGGGCGCCGGTCGCCTTCGCCCGCTCGACCAGATCCATGTGATCGAGCAGCGCGGTGACCGAGAGCGGCATGAACATCCTTCCTTGTTCGATCGCCGGACGGGCGATCTCCGCGAACAGCTCCGGCGGCGCGCATTCGACCACCACGTCGGCGAGATCGGCGAGACGGCCGAGGGGAACAACGGAAACAGGGGTTTTGAACCCGGCCATGTTGCGCCGGGCCTTGGCTTCGTCCCGCGCCGCGACGGCGGCAAGAACGAGACCCGGGATGCCCGCGTCGAGCGCGCGTGCCACCACGCGGCCGACGGTGCCGAGGCCGCCGATGGCGATCTTGAGGGGGACGCGGAGAGAAGGGTCGGTCATGCCGGCATAAGGGTCGGAACGGAAGAGCGGGAAACTATCCCGCCCGGGATTTTCTCTTGTCCTTGTCCGCGAGCAAAGCCAACGAGCGTTCCTCGAAGCCGTCGAGTTCCTTGAGCAGCGCCGCGATGTCCGCCCGCTGCCGCTCCAGGACTTTCTTGCGCTCGCGGAGTTTGTCGACGAACAGGCGCAATTGCGCGACCTCGGTCGGATCGACCTCGTAAAGATCAAGGATCTGGCCGATGTCCTCGAGCGAGAGCCCGAGCCTTTTCCCGCGCATGATCAGCTTGAGCCGGACCCGGTCGCGGGCGCCGTAGATTCGCCGCTGTCCGGCGCGCTTGGGCGCAATCAACCCCCGGTCCTCGTAGAACCGGATGGTCCGGGTGGTGACGCCGAATTCGCGCGCGAGATCGGCGATGCCGAAGGTGTCCGCCATGGCCCCAGTGTACTTGACGTTTACGTAAAGGAAAAGGCGGCCTTGCCGCCGGCCTATGGCCGACCTATAAATTCGGAGCGGCGTGCAGAAGGTTGCGCGCCATATCCAAGATAGACGGCGCGCGAGAAAGTCCCGTGGGTACGGCTCGGAGCAAGGCGTTTTTAACGTTGGCCATCCTCGGCTTCGCGGCCGGATGGGTCGCGCCCATGGCCGACCAGGCGCTGGCCGCCGGACCTGCAATCGACGTGGCGCCGCACTGCCGCGTGCCCGACGAATTGATGGAAACGCGTCTGCCTCTGCCGTTGACCATGGCGCGGCTCGGCGCCGGAAAACCGCTCGTGATCGTGGCCGTCGGCTCGTCGTCGACCGCCGGCGCCGGCGCCAGCCATCCCGGCGCCAGCTATCCGGCGCGGTTGCGCGACGAACTCGCGCGCCGCTTCCCGGACACGCCCATCACGGTCGCCAACCGAGGCGTCGGCGGCGAAACGGCGCGGCGCATGATCGCGCGCTTCGACAGCGACGTGATCGCGCTCAAGCCGCACCTCGTGATCTGGCAAACCGGCACCAATTCGGCGTTGCGCGACCACGATCCGGCCCAATTCCGCCGCGAAATCGCCGTCGGGGTCCGCGTCCTGCGTCAAACGGGCGCCGACGTGATCCTGATGGCCCCGCAGTTCGCACCGCGCTTCAACGACCTTCCGAACCGCCTGGCTTTCGTCCGGGCGGTGGACGAGGTCGCAAGCAAGGCCGACGCAGTCCTGTTTCCGCGCCACGCAATCATGAGGTACTGGTTCGACAGCGGCCGCTTCGACTTCAAGACCATGCTCTCGCCGGACGGGCTGCACCTGAACGACCTCAGTTACGACTGCATCGCGCAGCTTCTCGCCGAGCAAATCGAGACCATCGCCCGTTCGCTGGATATCGCGCGCTCAGCGCAATGACGGCCCGCCGCCCGCGTCCGTGCCCGGGCGCGCGGCGCGATCGATGAGATCGGCCAGCAGGACGGCCAGACATCCATGGACCTGATCGGCGTTCAAGCGTTGCAGCGCGCGCCCCGATTCGTCGAATTTGACGAACCCCTCCTCGACCCAATGCTTCATGATGTCGTGGCGGTTGAAAAGATTAACGTCCAAGCTACTGGCGATCCATTGCATGTAATCCGCATAGGGCGCGAAATTGATCATCGCGACCGTGTGGGGACTGTACTGCGGCTCGATCAGGATCACGTCGATGCGCCCTTCCCGCAGCTTTTCGATCCCGGCGCCGAGGACGTCGCCCATCTGGTTGATATCGAGCCTGCGCACGGCCTCGACCGAGCCGGTCTGCCAGATCACGAGCGTCGGCTTCAGGGGGATTACTTTGGCGTCGAGGGCGGCGGCCATATCGACCGCCGTCCAACCGCGTTGCGATAGATTGACGAGTGTGACCGGGGCCTGTTGGAAGCGCCGGCTAAGTTCCTCCCTCAGACGTTCGGGATAGGACTGGTGGGGAGCGCTGACCCCGGCCCCCGCCGAGGACGAGGTGCCGAGGACGACGATCTTGATCGGTTGACCCTTGGCGATCGCCTCGGCGACGCGCGGCAAGGATGAATCGGCGCGCACGAGGGCGTCGGGAACGCGACACCAGTTGATGCCCGGGTCGGTCGCCCGCGCCGCGCTAACGAACATCATTCCGGCCGCGAGCGCGGCCAAAGGCTTCAACACGATCTTCATGACCGTGCCTCCGGCGAGGAGCCCGATGTCACTGGTATCGGCGCCGGCGGACGCGTCGCTGATTCCTGTCGGCGATACCACGCGAGCAGTCCCGCAAGCGTTATCATCGACACGATCCCCAAGAGGCTGACGAAAATCTGCGCCGCGCGCGAGGAATTTACCTCGGTCAAAAAGAAATGGCCGGCAAAGGAAAGAAACGCCCCGAGGCAGAAGATGTGCAGCGAATGTTGACCGCATAACACGATCGGCTTGAGCGCGCGCCAGCGCAGAAACGCCGCGTCGATCCGGACCAAGGACACCACAAGATACGCCAATGCCAGGAAGTGGAGAAGACGCAGGATGTCGAGGTTGGTTTTGTCGATCGGATAGATCAGCTTGGCCAGAGCCCGCGGCACATAGGCCGCGAGCGACGGATTCGACCACGTCGCGACCAAAAACAGGCTCAGCCCCAAGTAAATGGCCGCAAACGGCAGGACCGCGGCCGGAGGCAAGCGATCGATCGGGTTGGCGCCGCGGGTATGACAATAGAATGCCCCGATCACGAACAAAAACTGCCAGGCGAAGGGATTGAAGAACCATACTCCCTGCGGATACCCGGGCAAGTTGATGTCGAAGATATTGGCGAGAAGATATGTTGACGCCGAAAACATGAGTACCGCGAGCGGGTTTCTTTTCATGCCCCATAAGATTGCCGGAAACATCGCGAGCAGAACGACATAGAGCGGCAGCACGTCCAGGTTGACCGGCTTGAACTTTAGGATAAGAGCTTGCACCAGCGCCATATACGGATCGGCGACGAACGCCGCCAATCCCATTTCGTCGGAGAACAAAGGGTTGTTATATCGCTGGCTGACGAAGGTGATATGGCCGATAAAGATGAACACCAGGAAGACGTGCGCGACGTAGATCTGCCAGCAGCGCCTCAGCACCTGGGCCGAGGCGAAGAGGAACCCCCGGCGCGCGAGCGACGCGCCGTATGCGAGCATCGCCGAATAACCGGATATGAAAATGAAAATTTCGGTCGCGTCGCTGAGGCCGAAATTGCGCACCGTCAGCCAACTCACGACGTTGTTGGGGATATGGTCGACGAAGATGAAGACCAGCGCGAGTCCGCGGAAGAAATCGAGGCGAAAGTCGCGCGGAGGCTTGGCGGCGGCCGTCGCCGAAGGCGCTGGGACCGGCCCGAGGGTTGGGGAAGGCGTCATCGTTCGCGGAACGATAAGCAGGCCCTGTTCGCTGCGGCACGGCAGAATGTCGGCGCCGCGCGCCCTGTCCATTTAATGCATAGCAGCCGTCCGGCAAGATACCCATGGGACAGGATTCCCGGAAAACGAAGGCCGCGGGCACGGGATTTGCGCGCGGCGCGGGTCGGGATAAAGCGCACCCCGCCTCACCCCCCGAGCAGGAACCGGGTCGCGAGCCCGAGAAAGCAGAAAAAGCCGAGCACGTCGGTGGTGGTGGTGAGGAACGGCCCCGCGGCGATGGCCGGATCGATGCGGAAGCGGACGAGCGCCATCGGAATCAAGGTCCCGGCGAGCCCCGCCCAGACCATGTTGAACACCATCGCGCCGCCGAGCACCGCCCCCAACGCCGCGTTCTCGAACCAGAAGGCCGCGAGCGTGCCGGCGAGCAGCGCGAAGCCGGCGCCGTTGAGGACGCCGACGCCGATTTCCTTGGCCGCGACGCGCCATATGTTGCTGGGGGACAGCTCCTTCGTCGCCAGCCCGCGGACCACTACCGTCACCACCTGCGTCCCGGCGTTGCCGCCCATGGCGGCGACCATGGGCATCAGTACCGCGAGCGCCACCATCTGCTCGATCGTCGCTTCGAATCGGGAGATGACGGCGGCGGCGATGACGTTGTTGACGAGGGTGACGAACAGCCAATGCGAGCGCCGCCAAGCGGTTTCCACGGGCGGCGCGTGCAGGTCGGAACCGGCGACGCCGCCGAGCCCGAGAAAGTCTTCTTCGTTTTCTTCCTGGATGACGTCGACCACGTCGTCCACGGTGATCGCCCCGACCAGCCTTCCGGCCTCGTCCACCACCGGCGCGGACACCAGGTCGCGCTGGCGGAATAGAAAGGCGACTTCTTCCTGGTCCATGGTCGCCGGGATGAGCTGCATCTCGGTTTCCATGATCTCGGTCACCGGCATCTGCCGGCGGCTGCGCAGCAGCCGGCTCAAGGGAATGGCGCCGAGAGGTTTTCCTTCGCCGCTCACGATGAAGATGTCGTAAAAAACCTCGGGCAAATCCTGAAATTCGTCGTCGGCGGTGCGGCGCATGAAATCGATGGTTTCTCCAACCGTCCAGTTGGGGGGAACTTCGACCAGCTCGCGCTGCATCAGGCGGCCGGCGCTGTCTTCGGGATAGGTGAGCGCGTCGCGGATGACGGCGCGGTCTGCCGCCGGGATCGCCGCGAGGAGCTGCTTTCGTTCGTTGTCCGCCAACTCCTCGAAGACGGAGACGGCGTCGTCGCTGTCCATCTCGCTGACGGCGGCGGCGACGTTCTTGAGGCCTAGCTTCTTGACAATTTCGTCGCGAAGTTCCTCGTCGAGCTCGTGGAGAATCTCGGGATCGAAATCGCGCTTGATGATCTCGAGCAGCGCGTCGCGGTCCTCGGGCGCGAGCCGCTCGACCAAGTCGGCGACGTCGGAGTAATGGAGCGGCTCTATGATTTGCTTGACGCGCTGGGATTCCTCGGCGGCGAGCGCGTCGGAAACCTCGGCAACGACCTTGTCCATGAAGGCGTAGGTTTCCTGGCTCGCGGATTCTTCGGCGGGCGTTGTCGGATCCTTGTCTGGTTCCCGTTCGCTCACGGCCCACACCCCTGAACAGCAGAAAAGAAACGGCCCGGCGGATCGTCGCGCGAGTGAATCCCCGCGCGCTTTAAATTAATGCGCCCCTATCGGGGCGCGCGGGGCAGGGGAAATATTAACTATGGTGCGGTCGAGAAGACTCGAACTTCCACGGGGTTGCCCCCACAGCGACCTCAACGCTGCGCGTCTACCAGTTCCGCCACGACCGCTAATTCCCCTTGCGGCGATGCCGCATAGTGTCTTTTGATAGCGCCCGGGAATAGCAAATCCCCTCTTCCTAAGCAAGAAAAGATGCCTGCACCCGCGCCCTCGCCGCGCCCCGTCGAATGGCGCATCTCCGACGACCCGGTTCCTTATCCGGAATCGCTCGCCTTTATGGAAGCGCGGGTCGCGGCCGTGCGCGCAGGAAGCGCGCCCGAATGCGTCTGGCTGCTGGAGCACCCGCCGCTTTATACCGCCGGCGCCAGCGCCGACCCCAAAGAGCTCCTCGATCCCGGCCGCTTCCCCGTGTTCCGCACCGGCCGGGGCGGACGTTACACCTACCACGGGCCCGGGCAGCGGATCGCCTACCTGATGCTCGATCTCGGCCGCCGGGGCCGCGACGTCCGCGCCTTCGTCGCCGCGCTCGAAGACTGGACCATTGC
>MIAC01000263.1:3070-3707 GCA_001830475.1 Rhodospirillales bacterium RIFCSPLOWO2_12_FULL_67_15 | reverse complement strand
CACGAAATGATGGCGCCCCTGATGTTCGCGGGGCTGGTCATCTTCATGCTGATCGGTTACCCGGTGTCGTTCTCGCTCGCCGCGGTGGGGCTGTCGTTCGGCTTCATCGCCATCCAGGAGGGCTTCTTCGGATTCAGCCTCATGCAGGCCCTGCCCGAGCGTGTGTTCGGGATCATGGCAAACGACACGCTGCTCGCAATTCCCTTCTTCACCCTCATGGGCGCGATTCTCGAGCGCTGCGGGCTTGCCGAGGACCTGCTGGACGGACTCGGTCAGCTCTTCGGCCCGGTGCGCGGGGGACTCGGCTATGCCGTCATCGTGGTCGGCGCGATCCTCGGCGCGATCACCGGAACCGTCGCCGCCTCGGTGATCGCGATGGGCCTCATTTCGCTGCCGGTGATGATGCGCTACGGCTACGACATGAGGTATGCCACAGGCGTGATCGCTGCTTCAGGCACCATTACCCAGCTCATTCCGCCGTCGCTCGTATTGATCGTCCTCGCCGACCAGCTGGGCCGGTCGGTAGGCGACATGTATGCCGGCGCCTGGGGGCCGAGCCTGATTCAGGTACTGCTGTTCTGCCTGTACACCCTGATCGTGAGCTTCGTGAAGCCGCAATGGGTCCCGGGAATTCCTG
>MIAC01000263.1:0-3011 GCA_001830475.1 Rhodospirillales bacterium RIFCSPLOWO2_12_FULL_67_15 | reverse complement strand
CGCCCACCGAGGGCGGCGCCATGGGGATGGTCGGTGCGATCGTGCTGGCCGTCCTGCACCGTCCGGAGTTCTCGATGCGCGGCAAGATCGCCGCGTGGGGTTCGCTCGCCGCCATTTCCATCCTCGCGGTGCCCGGTTTGATCCTCGGGTTGGATGCGTGGATGCCCGAGGCACTGGTGCGCGCCGCAAGCGCCTTCTTCAACGCCACGCGGGCGCCGCTGTTCATCGTGTTCTACATCGGGCTGGCACTGGTGATGTGGGAGGCCGTGGTCATCAGCGCGCTGCGCGGCCTGATTGTCCAGGCATCCCAGACGACGATGCGCATCACCGCGATGGTGATCTTCATCCTGATCGGCTCGACCATTTTCACGCTCGTTTTCCGCGGCGTCGACGGGGATCTCTGGATCGAGCACCTGCTGGCCGGCCTGCCGGGTGGCAGGGTCGGGTTTCTCGTATTCGTCAACGTGTTCGTGTTCTTCCTGGCGTTCTTTCTCGATTTTTTCGAGATCGCGTTCATTATCGTCCCGCTGCTTGCCCCGGTGGCCGCGAAGCTCGGCATCGACCTCATCTGGTTCGGCGTGCTGCTGTGCGTGAACATGCAGACTTCGTTCATGCACCCGCCGTTCGGGTTCGCGCTGTTCTACCTGCGGGGAATCGCGCCGAGGGAAGTGAAGAGTTCCGCGATCTACTGGGGCGCGATCCCGTGGGTCGTGCTGCAGCTCATCATGGCGGCTATCGTCATTTTCTGGCCGGGTCTGGTTACCGCCTTCCTCGATAAGGCATCGACGGTGGATCCGAGCAAGATCGAAATCCAGATTCCGACCTCGGACGACACGCAGAAGGAACTCGACCAGAAGGCCGCGCCCCCCGACTTCGGCAGTCCGGGCAAGCCGCGGGACGAAGCTGGCGCAAAAGCCGGAGCTGAAGACTCAGGTGCGCGGGAAGGAGAGGATCTCGGAAGTCTGTTCAAGCAGCAGAAATAGCGGCGCGGATCGCGCACCAAAAAGCGAACCCCGCCGGAGCGGGGTTCACTACACGGCCGGGATTCCCTCCCGGTCCACCGTCGAGCTTAATTCTTCCCGGCGCCCAGTTTCGAGTTGAACGCGTAGCTGTCGTACGTCGACTCGGCCGCGCGGAACCAGAGGAACTGATCGTCGCGGAATTTCTTCCACTCGGGATAAATCCGCGCCCAGTGTTTGCTCTTCCCCTTGAGCTCGTCGTACAGCGCGTAGGAGGCCTTCTCGGCCGCTTCCAGGACCGCTTTCGGGAAGGGGCGCAGCACGGTGCCGCTGGCAACCAGCCGGCGCAGCGCCGGCGGGTTCTGCGCGTCGTACTTCGCCGGCATCCAGGAGTTCACTTCGCCGCAAGCTGCAATCAGCGCGGCTTGGTAAGGCTTGGGCAGCTCGTTCCATTTTTTCTCGTTCACCAAGGTCATCAGCATCGACCCGCCTTCCCAGAAGGCGGGATAGTAGTAATACTTGGCGACCTTGTTGAAGCCGAGCTTCTCGTCGTCATAAGGACCCACCCACTCCGCGGCGTCCACAGTGCCTTTCTCGAGCGCAGGATAGATGTCAGGAGCGGCAATTTGCTGCGGCACCACGCCCAGCTTGGCGAGGACCAGCCCCGCCATGCCGCCGATGCGGAACTTCAGCCCCTTGAGTTCCGCAAGCGACTTGATCTCCTTGCGGAACCAGCCGCCCATCTGTGCGCCCGTATTACCGGCGAGAAGCGCGACACAGCCGTAGTCCTTGAACAACGGCGCCATCGCCTCGGCGCCGCCGCCGAAATACCACCATGCGTTGTTCTGCCGCGCGTTGGGCCCAAAGCAGGCAGAGGTGCCGAGGGCGAACGCCGCATCCTTGCAGAAGTAGTAGTAGGTCGCGGTGTGCCCGAGTTCCACCGTGCCGGCCTGTACGGCATCCAGAACCTGCAGCGCCGGCACGATCTCGCCGGCCGCGAAGGCGCGTATCTGGAACTTGCCGTCGGTGATCTCGCCGACCCGTTTGGCGACCAGTTCTACGCCGCCGAAAAGCGTATCCAGACTCTTCGGCCAGCTTGCGGCCAGCCGCCACTGGATGGAGGGAAGGCCCGAGGCCTGCTGCGCCTGCGCCTTCGCCTGCGCTGCAAGCAGCGCCGCACCGGCCGCCGTACCCAGGCCGGCTTGTTTCAGAAAATCGCGTCTTTTCATCGATCCTCTCCTTTGAATTGGCTGAATGAGGGCGAAACGCTCCAATTATACACAGCGCGCCAGAGTGACTGACGGGGCGCAGGCAGCGGGTCGATGACCCGCCTCAGTGGCCAGCAATGGTCATCCGGTCGATCAGGATCGAACCGCATTCGTGCGAACCGCGCGCGAGCACGTCGCGTCCGACGGCGGTGATGGAGCGGAACATGTTGCGCAGATTGCCTGCGATGGTGATTTCCTCGACCGGGTGGCGGATCTCACCGCCTTCGACCCAGAAGCCGGCTGCGCCACGCGAGTAATCGCCGGTGACGAGGTTGATGCCCTGGCCCATCAGCTCGGTGACCAGCAGGCCGCGGCCCATGCTGCGGACGAGGCCCGCAAGGTCGAGTTCGCCGGGTTCCAGGATAAGGTTATGGTTGCCACCGGCGTTGCCCGTGGATTTCATTCCCAGCTTGCGCGCCGAATAGGTGCCGAGAAAATACCCCTGCAGCGCGCCCGACTTCACCACGTCGCGATCATGCGTGGCAACACCGTCGTCGTCGAAGTACGAACTGGCGACGGCGCGCGCAATATGCGGCCGCTCGACGATAGTCACGATGGGCGAGAAAACCTGCCGGCCCAGGCTGTCGAGCAGGAACGAGGACTTGCGGTACAGGTTGCGGCCGGAGACGGCCGACACGAAATGCGACAGCAACCCGCTGGCGACCGGGGCTTCGAACAATACCGGCACCGACATGGTGTCGATCTTGCGGCCGCGCAACCTTGCGAGCGCCCGGCGCCCGGCGTAGTCTCCTACCGCTTCGGGCCGCGGCAGGTCCGTGGCCGT
>MIAC01000262.1:11513-12863 GCA_001830475.1 Rhodospirillales bacterium RIFCSPLOWO2_12_FULL_67_15 | reverse complement strand
CCGTCACAGGGGGCCTGTGCGTTCCATCACAGCTAAGTCCTTGATTTGTGTGCGTTTCGTCACAGACGCGTATTTGGTTCATCCCTATCATCGGGAGCATGAAGAAGGACAGAGGTCACCTCTATTCGAGAGGAAAAACGATGAACACCGTACACGCAGTCAAAGCCGGTTTGCCTCGCCACCCATCGAACCCGACCTTGGGCGCGGAAGGCGCGACGACAACGGCGGTTGCCGGATTGGCGCGCCTTTTGATGCAGGAGGGCATCGAGGCGCCGCGCCAGCTCTTTTCCCGGATCAACGGCACCCTGACCCGGCCCGGAGGAAAACGGATTGCCCACCGGGTGGAGCGGACGGCGACGGAGGTTCTCTATTTCCTGTTCCGTTGCCATATCGCGGATAAAAACCCGAGCGTTTCCGACATCTATCTTGCAACCGGACTCGCCCGCGGCACCACGATCCGCTGCATCGCGGGCTTGCGCGAGCTCGGCGTCCTGGAAACCTCGGCCGATGTTCACGACCGGCGCCGCTCGCGGGTGCGGTTCGCCATGGCCTATCAGCGCCTGATCGCCGAATTCTCCGACAGCCATTGCCAGCGGCTGGACGATCAGCTCGCCGCCTCGGGGTTCGTCCACACCAAGAACCGCGTCACTTGATCGCGGCGGCGGTCGGAAGCGCGAAGGCGGAGCCGGCGCGCCCCGATAAGGGCGCACTATTGAGTGCGCGCGTCGGGCCGATAGGCGTGCATTCGCACGACGATTCGCCCGCGCGCTCCGCCTTTTTCTTTTGCCGTCCTTGGCCTGGGCCCTGATAGGGTCCGCGCGCCATGCCCGGAGTCGAGATCGTCACGCCCGGCGAGCGGCCCCGCCACCCCGAACCGGGCGAGCCGTCCCGGCCGTCCTTTGCCGCCGCGCTCGTCCGGGGCTTGCGCCGGCGGTGTCCCAATTGCGGCCGGGGGCGGCTGTTCCGCGCCTATCTCAAGCCGGTCGACGCGTGCGAGTCCTGCCGCGAGGCGCTCGGCCACATCCGCGCCGACGATGCGCCGCCCTACTTCACCATCGTCGTGGTCGGTCACGCGGTCGTGGGGCTGGCCCTGTTCGCCGAGATGCAGTTCCGCCCGCCGATGTGGGCGTACATGACGGTCCTGCCGGCGCTGACGCTGGCGATGACGTTGGGGCTGCTGCCCGTCGTCAAGGGCGCGCTGATCGGCCTGATGTGGCGCTTGAGGCTGTCCGGCGACGAGTTTCAGTAAGGAACGGAAAAGCCCTAGTCCCGCTCCTCGATCCATGCCATCTGGATGGCTTCGAGGATTTTTTCGTTGGACTTGTTGGGGTCGTCGGCGAAGCCGGGCAG
>MIAC01000262.1:7832-11504 GCA_001830475.1 Rhodospirillales bacterium RIFCSPLOWO2_12_FULL_67_15 | reverse complement strand
CCATTTCCAAAGTTCGGTGAAACGCAGATTGACGACGTCGGCGTCGGGGTGCGCGTCTTCGAGCTGGATCGCGATCTCGCGCACGTCGGTCCACTTGAAACCCATGACATCGGCCCCGTTATTTTGATTCCACCATCATATTGCGGGTCGCCGCCGGGAGCGTGACGGTGATGCCGTCGAGCTCACGGCTCATGCGGATCTGGCAGCTGAGCCGCGAGGTCTGCGTCAGCCCGAAGGCGAGATCGAGCATGTCCTCCTCTTCCTCCGAGGCCGGGGCGAGCTTGGCGAACCATTCGGGGGCCACGATCACGTGGCAGGTGGAACAGGCGAGCGAGCCCTCGCACGCGCCCTCGACGTCGACGTCGTTGCGATGCGCGACTTCCATGACCGACAGGCCCTCGGGCGCCGCGACGGTGCGCTTGTTCCCGCTCGCGTCGATGAAGGTCACTTTATAGACGGCGCCCGATTCGGACATAACGCTAACTCCGTTCCTGGCGCGCGCGTTTTTCCCCCATCCGCGCGTCCAATTTTTCCACCGTCACGCCGCTGAGCGCGGCGCGGATGCCCCGATCCATGCGCTTTTCGGCGAACGGCTTGGTCGCCGCCTCCAGCGCCTCGGCGGCGGCGTCGATAGCGTCGCGCTCCGCTTCCGGCACCGCCTTTTGCAGCGCCGCGAGCGCGCGCTCCACCGCCGCCCGCTCGGCAGCAATGAGGAGATCGCCGTCGGCGGCGAGCGCGGCCTGGACGGCGTTCAGCAACCGGCCGGCCTCGACCCGGGCCTCGGCGAGCAGGCGCGTGTCCATGTCCTCGCGCGCGTGCACCAGGCTGTCGCGGAGCATGGCGGCCATTTCGTCCTCGCTGAGGCCGTAGGACGGCTTGACCTCGATTTTCTGCTCGATGCCGGTCGTGGCCTCGCGCGCGCCGACGGTCAAGAGCCCGTCGGCGTCGACCGCGAACGTCACCCGCACCCGCGCCGCGCCTGCGGTCATGGGCGGAATCCCCGTGAGCTCGAAGCGGGCGAGGGAGCGGCATTGGCCGACCATCTCCCGCTCGCCCTGGACGACGTGCAGGACCATACCGGTCTGGCCGTCCTGGTAGGTGGTGAACTCCTGGGCCTCGGCCGTGGGGATCGGCGTGTTGCGGGGGATGATCTTCTCCACCAGCCCGCCCATGGTCTCGAGACCGAGCGAAAGCGGCGTGACGTCGAGCAACAGCGCATCCAGCCCCGCGGTCAGGGCCTCCGCCTGGAGCGCGGCGCCGACCGCGACCACTTCGTCGGGATCGATGTCGGCGAGCGGCTCGCGCCCGAAGACATGCGCCACCGTGCGCCGCACCAGGGGAATCCGCGTCGAGCCGCCGACCAGGACCACGCCCTTGACCGCGGCGGGCTTCAATCCGGCGTCCTCGAGCACGTCGCGGCAGAGCCGCTGGGTGCGCTCGACCAGCGGCCGGATCATCGCCTCGAGGCGTTCGCGCGTCATTTCGTGCGCGGTCGGGGTGCCGTCGGAATCGAGGATCCACTTGCCGTCCTCCGCCGCCGAAAGACATTCCTTGGCGATGCGGGCGGTGGCGAGCGCGAGCTTGGCCTCGCCGAGGGTAAGCCGGGACTCGCCGATCATGGCGTGGCGCTCGCGAATGAATTCCTCGGCCAGCGCGTGGTCGAAATCGTCGCCGCCGAGGGCCGCATCGCCGCCGGTGGCCAAGACCTGAAACACGCCTTTTTCAAGGCGGAGAATCGAAATGTCGAACGTGCCCCCGCCGAGATCGTAGACCGCGTAGATGCCCTCGCTCCCCTTGTCGAGGCCGTAGGCGAGCGCCGCCGCGGTCGGCTCGTTGACCAGTCGCAGCACCTCGATCCCGGCGAGGCGCGCCGCGTCCTTGGTCGCGGCGCGGGCGGCGTCGTCGAAGTACGCCGGGACGGTGACGACGGCGCGCTCGACCGGATTCCCGAGCTTGGCTTCGGCTCGGGCTTTGAGCGCGCCGAGGATGTCGGCGGACACCTCGACCGGGGTCAGCCGGCGCGCACCCACGCTGAGCCGGACCATGCCGCCGCTGTTGCCCGCATCCGCGTCGAGCTCGTAGGGGAGCGTGCCGGCAAGCGCTTTCACGTCGGCGGCGCCGCGGCCCATCAGCCTTTTGATCGAACTCACCACCAGCTCCGGCCGATCCAGCAGCAGGGCGCGGGCGGCGAAGCCGACAAGCGGGGCCCCGTCCGGCGGATAGGCGACGACCGACGGCACCAGGCCCAAGCCTTTCTCGTCGCGCAGCACTTCGGGCTTGCCCTGGCGGCTGATGGCGACGACCGAATTGGTGGTGCCAAGGTCGATGCCGACCGCGAGCGCGCGCTCGGCGGCGTGCGGCAACGGGGTTTCGCCCGGCTCGTGGATTTGCAGCAAGGCCATGCTCTAGCCCCTGCTGCTGTGGCGGGCGCGGCTGTCTTCAATCACCTTGCGCAAATACCGCAACCGGGTGGTGAGCTTCGCCGCCTCGTCGAAATCGTTCTTGCGAAACGCAACCGCCAGGTCGCCGACGCACTCCTCGATGTCGGCGGCGACGTTGGCGGCGAACAGCTCCACCTGCGCGCCCGACTGGGCGCCGGCGAGGGCTTCGCGCATCTCCATCGCCTCCATCAGGATCACCGGGTCGGCGATCTGGTTGCAGCCTTCGGCGAGAACGTCCATGCCGGCGAGATGAAGAAGATAGACCGCGCGATCGAGCGGGTCGGCGAGCGTTTCATAGGCCTCGTTCAGGCTGACGGCCTGGGCTTGCGACAGCGCCTTCTCGCGCCCGGTGCGGGTGGCGAAGCGATCGGGATGCAGGCGGCGCTGGAGATCGAAATAGCGCCGCTCCAAGTCCGCGCGGTCGACGTCGAAGGAACGCTTCAAGCCGAGGCGGCGGAAATGGTCGGCCGTTCCCGGCGGCTGCACGGATGCGCAGGTGACGCAGAAGAACGAATCCGCGGGCGTCGGGCCGCCGCACGACCAGCACGCGACCGCCGCTGGGGAAGGCGCGGCCGCAGTCTTCGGCGGCAAAACGAGTCGGGGTGATTGCATCGGCGCGCCTTCGGCGGTGTCGGCGCAAAGAACGCCTACTAGACGTGGAAGGATTCGCCGCAGCCGCAGCGCCCTTTTTCGTTGGGATTGACGAAGACGAAACCCGATTCGAGCTTGTCCTCGCGGTAATCCATTTCGGTCCCGAGGATGAACATGGTCGCCTTGGGATCGATCAGGAGGGTCACGCCCTGGGTTTCGACGACTTCGTCGAAGGGAGTCCGCGCGTCGGCGAACTCGAGGGTATAGGTCATCCCCGAACACCCCTTGGTGCGGATGCCGATGCGGATACCGGCCGACGGCTTGCCGCGCCCGTCGAGCAAGGCCTTCACCTTCAGGGCGGCGGCCGGCGTCACGGTCATCGGCGCCGGCAGGGCGCGGGCAGGCGGGGCAGGGGGGTTGGACGGGGTCGGGGTCGTGGGCGAGGCGGCCGTGGTCATTCCGCGGCCTCCTCGCGCTTGCCCGTCAGCTTCGCCTTGTAGTCGACGATCGCGGCCTTGATCGCGTCCTCGGCCAGGACCGAGCAGTGGATCTTGACCGGCGGCAGCGAGAGATGCTCGGCGATCTGGGTGTTCTTGAGCGTGGACGCTTCGTCCAGCGTCTTGCCCTTGACCCATTCGGT
>MIAC01000262.1:7662-7801 GCA_001830475.1 Rhodospirillales bacterium RIFCSPLOWO2_12_FULL_67_15 | reverse complement strand
CAGCCGAAGGTCTTGAATTTGGCGTCCTCGATGATGCCCTGCGGGCTGACCTTGATCTGGAGCTTCATCACGTCGCCGCAGGCGGGCGCGCCCACCAGACCCGTGCCGACGCTGGCGTCGGTCTTGTCGAACGCCCCGA
>MIAC01000262.1:0-7602 GCA_001830475.1 Rhodospirillales bacterium RIFCSPLOWO2_12_FULL_67_15 | reverse complement strand
TTTGCTCATATGTAGTCGGTTGTCGGCGAGTTGGGTAGGGGGCCGCTCAATGCTCGGCCCATTTGATCGATTTGATGTCGATTCCTTCCTGCGCCATTTCCCAGAGCGGGCTCATGGCGCGCAGCCGTTCGACCTCGGACGCGATCCGGTCGGCGGCGTAATCCACTTCGGCTTCGGTGGTGAAGCGTCCGAGCCCGAGGCGCAAGGACGTGTGCGCAAGCTCCTCTTCCACCCCAAGGGCGCGGAGCACGTAGGAAGGCTCGAGCGAGGCCGAGGTGCAGGCCGAACCCGAGGACACCGCCAAATCCTTGAGGCCCATCATCAGCCCCTCGCCCTCGACGTAGGCGAAGCTGATGTTGAGATTGCCGGGAATCCGGTGCTCGAGGTCGCCGTTGAGATAGATCTCCGACAGCCGCTGCTTGAGCCGGTTGTTGAGACGGTCGCGCAAGGCCATGAGGCGCTCCGCTTCCGCGCCCATCTCCTTTTCGGCGATGGCGCAGGCCGCGCCGAGGCCGACGCAGAGCGGCAAGGGCAAGGTTCCCGAGCGCATGCCGCGCTCCTGCCCGCCGCCGTTGAACAGCGGCACCAGGCGCACGCGCGGGCGGCGGCGGACAAAGAGCGCGCCGATGCCCATTGGTCCGTAGATCTTGTGGCCGGAAATGCTCATCAGGTCGATGTTCATGTCCTCGACGTCGAGCGGGACCTTGCCCACCGCCTGGGCGCAGTCGGTGTGGAAAAAGACGCCGCGTTCGCGGCAGATTCGGCCGATCTCGCGCACCGGCTGGATGACGCCAATCTCGTTGTTGACCGTCATGATGGAAACCAGCGTGGTCTTGTCGGTGATCGCTTCCTTGAGCCGCTCGAGCTCGATCAGGCCATCGGTGCGCACCGGCAGATAGGTGACGCGGAAACCTTCCTGCTCCAAATGCCGGCAGGCATCGAGCACGCATTTGTGCTCGGTGACGCAGGTGATGATGTGGTCCTTCTTGTCCTTGTAGAAATGGGCGACGCCCTTGATCGCGAGGTTGTTGGATTCGGTCGCGCCGGAGGTGAAGATGATCTCCTTGGGGTTGGCCTTGATCAGGCTCGCGATCTGCCCGCGCGCGGTCTCGACCGCGTCCTCGGCGCGCCAGCCGTAGGCATGGTTGCGCGAGTGCGGATTGCCGAAGCGGGCGTTGAAGTGGGGCAGCATTAACTCGAGCACGCGCGGATCGGTCGGCGTCGTCGCCTGGTAGTCGAGATAGATGGGCGCGCCGTCGCCGCGCGGATGATTCAGCGCGGTGCGAACCGCGTTCTCGATCTTGGCTGTCGCTTGGTTGGCTCTCATGGCTCGGATGTCCCTCTGGCTTATCCTTCGTCCGTCACGCGGCCGATTCCTGGGCCCTCGGCGCGGTCCGGGCGGCGAGCGCGGTCCAGGCTTCGAGGAACCGCTCGACGTCGGTCTCGGCGCTCGACCAGCCGAGGCTGACCCGGATCGCCGAGGCGGCGATGTCTTCGCCCACGCCCATGGCGGCGAGGACGTGGCTCGGCCCGACCTTGCCCGACGAGCATGCGGACCCGGCGCTGACCGCGACGCCGGCGAGATCGAGCGCGATCACCTGGGTCTCGGCCGCGACGCCGGGAAGTGCTAAGCAGCTGGTGTTGGCGAGGCGCGCCGCGGCCGCGCCCAGGACCCGCGCGGACGGCACCGCGGCCTGCGCCCGCGCCTCGAGCCCGTCGCGCCAAGCGGCGAGGCGGCCGAACCGGCCGAGCTCGGCCGCCGCGGCTTCGACGGCGGCGGCGAATCCGGCGATGCCGGAGACGTTTTCGGTTCCGGCCCTTAAGCCCCGTTCCTGCCCGCCGCCCTTGAGCAGGGCTTCGAGCGGCACGGCATCGCCCGCCACCAACGCGCCGACGCCCATCGGCCCGCCGAGCTTGTGGGCGGAAAGAGTCAGAAGGTGCGCGCCGAGGCCGGCCACGTCGATCGGAATCTTCCCCGCCGCCTGGACCGCGTCGCAATGCAGGAGCGCGCCATGGCGCCGCGCGATCTCGGCGGCCTCGGCCACCGGCTGGATCGCGCCGGTTTCGTTGTTGGCGAGCATGAGCGAGACCAGCGCCGGCCGGGGATCGGCGGCGAGCGCGGCTTCGAGAGCATCGAGCTCGATCACGCCATCTTGAGTCACGGGCACGCGCGCGGCCTCGGGCGCGGCGGCGAGCACCGAGGCGTGCTCGACGGCGGAAACGACGATGCGCGCGCGGCCGGAGCCGCGAAGGGCGAGGGCGTTGGCCTCGGTTCCGCCCGAGGTGAAAATCACGGAGTCGGGGCGCGCGCCGACGCATGCGGCGATCCGTTCGCGGGCGTCCTCGACCGTGCGGCGCACGGCGCGGCCGAAGCGATGGACCGACGACGGATTGCCGGTCCGCGCGAGCGCCGCCGCCGCCGCCCGTTCGGCTTGGGGCCGAAGCGGGGTGGTCGCGTTGTGGTCGAGATAAACGGCGCCGTGCGTCATGGGATACTCGATTTTGGCCGATTCGCCCATGCGCCGGAGGCGCATGGGAAGGGTCTCAACCTTGGATTATTCGGCCGCCACGACCCGGCCGCTCGCATCCGGCGCGTCGCCGGAGCGGAACACGCGGCCGCTGGAACCGAGCACGCGCTTGTCCACGACGTCGGCCAGCGACACCGAGCTGAGGTAGAGGTAGATCTGGTTGCCCAGTTCCTCCCACAGGTCGTGCGTGAGGCAGCGGGTCTTGTTGGAATGGCATCCCGAAGGCTGCCCGGGCGTGCACCGGGTCGCCTGGATCGGCTCGTCCACCGCCAGGATGATGTCGGAGACGCGGGTTTCCGACTCGGACCTTGCGAGCAGATAGCCGCCGCCCGGGCCGCGAACGCTCTTGACGACGCCGCCCCGGCGCAGCTTGCTGAACAGCTGTTCGAGATACGAGAGAGAAATTTCCTGCCGGCTGGCCACGTCCGCCAGCGCGACCGGCTTGCCCCGGCTGTGGGAGGCAAGGTCCACCATCGCCATGACCGCGTAGCGGCCTTTCGTGCTTAGTTTCATCAGCATATCTCCTTATCCTTCAGTCCACTCGAGTCGAATTCCGAGGTTCCGTCGCGTTTCCGATTCGCGGCCTCTAGCTCGCTTGATTGCGGGGGCGCTCCGCCCGCAGTTGCGATTCCAAGTCTCCGACCCGCTCCTTGAGGTCGGAGACCTGGGAGCGGAGATTCTCGATCGTCAACAGAACCGGGTCCGGGCAGCCCTCGGCCGGCGTGCCGTAGGCGACGAAGGCCCGCGCCGCGTTGCGGTCCTTGGGCATCACCACCTGCGCCGGAATGCCGATCGCGGTCATGCCCGGCGGAACTTCCTTGGTCACGACAGAGTTCGCCCCGACGCGGGCGCCCTCGCCGATCACGATCGGACCCAGGACCTGCGCGCCCGAGCCGATGATGACCCGGTCGCGCACGGTCGGATGGCGCTTCTTGCCTACCTGGGCCGCCGAGTCGACGGCGGGCGAGGTGCCGCCGAGCGTCACGCCCTGGTAAAGGGTGACGTCGTCGCCGATCTCGGACGTCTCGCCGATCACGACGCCCATGCCGTGGTCGATCACCAGGCGGCGGCCGATGGTGGCGCCGGGGTGGATTTCAACCGCCGTCAGGAACCGGCCGAGCTGGGACAGGAACCGGGGGAACAGCCGCCATCCCCGCCGCCAGAGGGCGTGGGTGAGATGGTGGATCGCCAAGGCATGGAAACCGGGATAGAGAAGGGCCACTTCCAATCTCGAGCGGGCGGCTGGGTCGCGCGCGAGAAAGGCGTCCAAATCTTCCCGGATGGCTTTGAACATCGCACTTCCTGAGTTTTGTAGTGACGGATCAGCGGTTTATCGTCTATAACCACACGCTGTTGTGTGGGTATCCACAATTTCCTGGTGGGTATATATATATAATCACCAACCCTGGAAGTCAAGATTAGAAGAACAAATTATAACCCCTATATATTTTTCAACAGGAACATCTTGAAAATCAGTAGAAATACGAAAATAACAATTATTTTAATGGATTATGAATACCTTACTCCACAAGTAGGTCTTTGCCAATGCCCGAAGTGATTTTCAACGGTCCGGACGGGAGAATCGAGGGGCGTTACCAGAACGCCAAGACCGCGAACGCTCCCGTCGCGCTCGTCCTCCACCCCCATCCTCAGTACGGGGGAACCATGAACAACAAGGTGGTCTACTCCCTCTATCAAAGTTTCGCCGCCAAGGGATTTTCGGTCCTGCGCTTCAACTTCCGCGGGGTGGGGCGCTCGCAAGGGCAATTCGACAACGGCCAGGGCGAACTCAGCGACGCGGCCTCGGCGCTCGATTGGCTGCAGACCCAGAACCCCAACACCCCCGTCTGCTGGATCGCCGGCTTTTCCTTCGGCGCCTGGATCGCGATGCAGCTGATGATGCGAAGGCCCGAGATCGGCGGTTTCATTTCCATAGCCCCGCCGGCCAGCATCTACGATTTCTCCTTTCTCGCGCCGTGCCCGGCCTCGGGCATGATCGTGCACGGCGACAAGGACGAACTGGTGCCGCTCGCCGCCGTCAACAAGCTCGCGCAGAAGCTTTCCGCGCAGAAGAACATCAAGATCGAATACCGGGTGATCGAGGGCGCGGATCATTTCTTCGTCAGCCGCGGCGACGAACTCACCGCGGTCGTGGACACCTACCTGACCCGCGCCCTCGCCAAGGCGGCGTGATATCGCCCTCAATCGCCGGGCGCGCGCATCCGCGCGCTTGGCTTTCGCGCCATTCGGCGCGCCGCCGCGGTCGCGGCGGTATAAAACACCCCTCCTCAATCCTCCGCGCGGGGCCGCTCCCGGCCGGGCGGAAGATGCAACGTGCCGCCCGGACATGGCGCGCGCACCCCGGTGGTCGTGGGCAGGCTCAAGGCGAGCCCGCGCACGCTGCGAACGGCGAGGAACGCGAACGCCTCCGCCTCGATAAAATCGCCGCGCCAACCGACATCCTCGACCGGAACCACGTTTCCGCCGAGAACATCGGCAAGCTGGTCCATCAGGTAACGGTTGCGCCGGCCGCCGCCCGCGACCAGCCAGCGCCGGGGCGGCTCGGGGAAATGGGCGCGGGCCAACGCCGCCGCGCACGCCGTGAAGCGCGCCAGCGTCGCCGCTCCGTCGGCGGGGGAAAGGGATTTCACGGCCGCGAGCGCGCCCCGGAAGTGGTCCCGGTCCAGCGACTTGGGCGGCGCGCGGCGAAAATAGCCGTCCGCGAGCAAGGCGCGGAGGATTACCGCATCCCGGCGGCCCGCGCGGGCGAGCCGGCCGTTCTCGTCCATGGGCCGGCCGATCGCGACGCGCGCCCAATCGTCCAGGAGCGCGTTGCCGGGCCCGGTGTCGAAAGCGATCAAGCCGCCGTCCGCGCCGATCCAGGTGACGTTGGCGACGCCGCCGAGATTGAGGACCGCGACCGGCTTGTCGAGCCCCTCCGCCCGCGCCGCGTGATAAAGCGGCGCCAGCGGCGCCCCTTCGCCGCCCTCAGCCACGTCGCACCTTCGGAAATCGGCGACGACGGGGATGGCGACGAGCCGGGCGAGCATTTCCCCGTCGCCGATCTGGCGCGTCACCCCTTGTTTAGGGTCGTGGCGGACGGTATGGCCGTGAAAGCCGACCACGTCGACGTCCGCGGGCCTGAGGTCCGCATCCGCCAGCAGCCGGCGGACGGCCGCCGCGTGACGCTCGGTCAATTCCCGCGCCAGCGCCGCCTCGGCCGCGTCGGCCGCGGCGCCCAGGGCGGCGCGCAAGCGGTCCCGGAACACGCCGTCGTAAGGATCGGTCCTGGCCGGCAGAAGCGCGTAGACGCGCTCGCCGTCGGTTTCAAGGAGCGCCGCGTCGATGCCGTCCATGGACGTGCCGCTCATCAGGCCGAGCGCGCGGAATCGCGTGCCGATCATGGGTGAAAAATCCGTTCGAGCCGGCTGCCAAGCTTGTGCGATTGTGCTAAGTATCGGCCCGCCGGGCAAGCGATCTCGCCCCCTCCGTTCACTCCGCCCGCCGACCCAGGGTCCATGACCGCGCCGCGCTCCGAATTCCTCGCCACCGTCGCCCAACGCGGCTACCTGCACCAGTGCACCGACCTGGCGGCGCTCGATGCGCTCGCCCTGAACAAGCGAATCGTCGCCTACATCGGTTTCGACTGCACCGCGCCGAGCCTGCACGCGGGCAGCCTGGTTTCGATCATGCTGCTGCGCCTGTTGCAGAAATGCGTGCACAAGCCGATCGTGCTGATGGGCGGGGGCACGACCAGGATCGGCGATCCCTCGGGCAAGGACGAAGCGCGGAAGTTGCTGACCGACGCCGAGATCGCCGCCAACATGGCCGGAATCAAGGATGTTTTTTCCCGGTTCCTGAAATTCGGCGACGGACCTTGCGACGCGTTCATGGCCGACAACGCCGACTGGCTCGATCCTCTCGGTTACATCCCGTTCCTGCGCGATTACGGCCGGCACTTCTCGGTCAATCGGATGCTGACCTTCGACAGCGTCAAATTGCGCCTCGAACGCGAGCAGCCGCTCTCTTTCCTCGAATTCAACTACATGGTGTTGCAGGCCTACGACTTCGTCGAGCTGGCCCGGCGCCACGACTGCGTTCTCCAGATGGGCGGCTCGGACCAATGGGGCAACATCGTGTGCGGGGTCGAGCTCGGCCGGCGCGCGATTCCGCGCGAGCTGTTCGGGCTGACGACGCCGCTCTTGGCGACCGCCTCGGGGGCGAAGATGGGCAAGACCGCCGAGGGCGCGGTCTGGCTGAGCGAAAAGATGCTCTCTCCTTACGACTATTGGCAGTATTGGCGGAACACCGAGGACGCCGACGTCGGGCGCTTCCTGCGCCTGTTCACCGAAATACCCTTGTCCGAAATCACGCGCCTGGAAATGCTCGGCGGCGCCGAGATCAACGAGGCGAAGAAGCTCCTCGCCACCGCGGCGACCGCGCTTCTCCACGGCGCCGAGGCCGCGGCCGAGGCGGCCGAAACCGCGCGGCGCACGTTCGAGGAAGGAACCGCGGGCGAGGCGCTGCCGACCGTCGCGTTGTCCCGCGCGGCGCTCGCCAAGGGCATTCCGGCGTTCGAGCTTTTCCACAAGGCGGGGCTTGCCGCGAGCGGCGGCGAAGCGCGCCGTCTCATCCGCGGCGGCGGCGCGCGCCTCAACGACGCGGCCGTGGAGTCGGAAACCCGCCCGGTGACGCTCGCCGACATGAACGCCGAGGGCGTCATCAAGCTCTCGGCCGGGCGCAAGCGCCACGCCTTGGTAAAGGTGGAATGAGGCGGCCCGGCGGCAGTTGCGTTTCGGCGAACAGCCGAGTATGATTACGAACGATTACAAAAGATTACGTTGAGGGTGTTTCGGGAGCGGAGCCAATGCCGGGACGGAATTTTTCGGTCCGCATCGAGAACGACAAGCTTGACGAGATCGACACCCTCGCCAAGGCGCAAGCCCGTTCGCGCAATTTCATCGTCACCGAGGCCATCGAACGTTACCTGGCCGAGGAACGCCGCTGGATCGCCAAGGTCAAGGAAGGTCTCGCGGCGGCCGAAGCGGGCGACTTCGCTTCCGAACGCGAAGTG
>MIAC01000261.1:1502-4049 GCA_001830475.1 Rhodospirillales bacterium RIFCSPLOWO2_12_FULL_67_15 | reverse complement strand
GGGCTCTGGCTCATCTTCCACCGGACGCGCTGGGGCATCCTGATTCGCGCGGCGACGCAGGACCGGGAGATGGTCGCGGCCCTCGGCGTGGACCAAAGGCGCCTCTTCACGGGTGTCTTCGTCCTGGGCTCGTTCCTCGCGGGGCTGGGGGGCGCGCTCCAGGTGCCCCGCCTCGCGCTCACGACAGTGATGGACACGACCGTGATCGTCGAGGCTTTCGTGGTTGTGGTGATAGGCGGCATGGGCTCGGTGTGGGGCGCTCTCCTGGCGTCGCTCCTGATCGGCGTGCTCAACGCCTACGGGGTCCTGATCCTGCCCAAGGCCTCCATCGTCCTCATGTTCGTCGTGATGGCCGTGGTGCTCATCGTCCGGCCGTGGGGGCTCCTCGGCAGGCCGGAGATCCAGCTTCGCGCGGCGGGCGGCGCCGTCGTCGGGGAGCGCGGCGTCCCGTGGCATCCGGCCTGGCTCGCCGGAGCCGGTCTGGTATTGCTGGCGCTGCCGCTCCTCCTGCCGACCTTCTGGGTGTGGATGGCGGTCGAGATCTTCGCCTTCGCCCTCTTCGCGGCGAGCCTGCACCTCCTGATGGGTCTTGGCGGCATGGTGTCCTTCGGTCACGCCGCGTATTTCGGCCTCGGAGCCTACGGCGCGGCGCTGCTGCTCGAGCTGGCGGGCTGGCCGATGCCGCTGGCGTTTCTCGCCGCGCCGGTGGTGGCCGCCGCCGCCGCCGCCGTCTTCGGATACTTCAGCGTGAGGCTCACGAGCATCTACTTCGCCATGCTGACGCTCGCCTTCGCCCAGATCGTCTTCGCCGTGGTCCACCAGTGGGACGAAGTGACCGGCGGCGACAACGGCGTCCTGTCCGTCTGGCCGCCGCCCTGGCTCAAGTCGCCGACCCGCTACTACTACTGGACCCTGGCCTTCGCGGGGGCCGGCGTCGTCCTGCTCCGGCTCGTGGCGGCCTCGCCCTTCGGGCTTGCGCTCCGGGCCGTGCGGGACCACGCGCGGCGGGCGGAGGCCGTCGGGATCAACATCCGCGCGCTCCAGTGGACGGCCTTCGTGGTCGCGGGCTTCTTCGCCGGTCTCGCCGGAGCGATCTTCGTCTTCCTCAAGGGCAGCGTCTTCCCCGTCTACACGGAGACGCCGATGTCGGTCCAGCCGCTGGTCATGGTGCTGCTCGGCGGCATCGGAGCGCCCGCCGGCCCGCTGATCGGCGCCGCCGCCTACAAGCTCCTCGACACCGTGATCACGCGGTACACCGACTACTGGCAGGTCGGGCTGGGGGCGATCCTGATCGCGCTGGTGCTGGCCTTCCCGCGCGGCATCGCCGGCGTGCTCGACTGGAGGCGCTCCTGAGCGCGCCCGTCCTCGAGACCCGCGGGCTCGCCAAGTCCTTCGGCGGCGTCCAGGCCGTGGCGGGCGTGGACCTGGCCATGCCTCGTGGAGAGATCCGCGCGCTCATCGGCCCCAACGGGGCGGGGAAGACGACCTTCTTCAACATGCTCACGGGTCAGCTCAAGGCCGACGCGGGCGAGGTGCGCTTCAAGGGCGAGCGTCTCTCGGGATTGCCCCCGCACGCGGTGTGGCGCCGCGGCGTGAGCCGGACCTTCCAGATCACCGCGACCTTTTCGTCGCTGACGGCGCTCGAGAATGTCCAGGTGGCGCTCTTCTCCCACGGGCGACGCACCTACTCCTTGTTCGGGCGCGCCGCCCGGCTGGACGTCGACGCCGCGCGCGCGCTCCTGGACCAGGTCGGGCTTGCCGGGCAGGCGGACAGGGTGGCGGGAGTGCTCGCCTACGGCGACCTCAAGAAGCTCGAGCTCGCCGTGGCGCTGGCGAACACGCCGGAGGTGCTGCTGCTGGACGAGCCGACGGCGGGCATGGCGCCCGCCGAGCGCGGCGCTCTCATGGCGCTGACCGAGCGGATCGCGCGCGACCGGGGCCTGACGGTGCTGTTCACGGAGCACGACATGGACGTGGTCTTCTCGGTCGCCGACCGAATCATGGTGCTCCACCAGGGGCGCATCATCGCCGAGGGCCGCCCCGACGAAGTCCGCGCCGATCCGCAGGTCCAGAAGGTGTATCTCGGAGAGGCCGAGTAGTGCCGCGCGCATCTTCCTGGATACCGTTGACAGCGCCGCGCGAGGTGCGGGAGTATGACGCATGTCCCGGCCCGTGGACTCGTCGGACCTCGAACGGCTCGGCGGCGACCTGCGCCAGGAGATGCACAGTATGGGCGAGCAGGTGCGCACCGAGCTCCGCCAGGAGATCCAGGCCACCGGCGAGCAGGTCCGCGCCGAGCTCCGTCGGGAGATCCAGGCGAGCGCAGCGGAGACGCGACTCCAGATGGAGCAGTTCGAGTCGAGAGTTCTCGCGCGCGTGGACGCCAGCGCCGCCGAGACCTGTCGTTACATGGGCGTCGTCGCCGAGGACCTCAGGTCCGACATCAAGGCCGTCGCCGAGGGGTTGGGCGCTCTCGACGAGAAGGTCGAGCGCTTCCGCGGCGAGGTCCGCGAGGACTTCGGCAGGGTGGACCGGCGCCTGCTCCAT
>MIAC01000261.1:815-964 GCA_001830475.1 Rhodospirillales bacterium RIFCSPLOWO2_12_FULL_67_15 | reverse complement strand
CCTGCTCCTCGACGAGCCCTCCGAGGGGCTGGCGCCCGTGATCGTCCAGGCGCTCGGCCAGCAGATCGCGGCGTTGAAGCGGGAGGGCTTGACCATTCTGCTTTCCGAGCAGAATCTCAAGTTCGCGGCGCGGCTGGCCGATCGGGCCT
>MIAC01000261.1:0-602 GCA_001830475.1 Rhodospirillales bacterium RIFCSPLOWO2_12_FULL_67_15 | reverse complement strand
CATCGTGGTCGCGGACGGCAAGATAGCGGCGATCGGGAAGGGGCTCGACGTCGACGCCGACACGGTCATAGACGCCAAGGGGAGCGCCGTCATCCCCGGCTTGATCGATTCCCACTGCCATCCCGTCTTCGGCGACTTCACGCCGCGCCAGCGGACCATGGACTTCATCGAGTCCGGGCTCAACGGCGGGCTCACCACGATGATCTCGGCGGGTGAAGTCCACCTGCCCGGGCGGCCCAAGGACATCGTGGGACTGAAGGCGCTCGCCGTCGTCGCCGCCAAGGCCTACGCCAACCTGCGCCCCGCCGGCGTCAAGGTCCACGGCGGCGCGCCGATCCTCGAGTTGGACATGGTCGAGGAGGACTTTGCCGAGATGGCACGGCACGGCGTCAAGCTCGTGGGCGAGATCGGGCTCGGCTCGGTCAGGACCGGCAAGGACGCGGCGCCCATGGTCCGCTGGGCCAAGAAGCACGGCATGACGGTCACCATCCACACGGGCGGGCCGTCCATCGCGGGCTCGAGCCCGATCAGCGCGGAGGTTGTCCTCGAAGCCGACCCGCACGTGGTCGGCCACATCAACGGCGGGACGACCTCGATGAGCG
>MIAC01000260.1 GCA_001830475.1 Rhodospirillales bacterium RIFCSPLOWO2_12_FULL_67_15 | reverse complement strand
GGCCAAGGATGGCGCGCGCGGTCGAAGCCTTTCCCATCCCCGCCGGTCTTTCCATGATCACCGCGCGCGATCGCAACGACCCCGCCTCGCACCGCATCCGCTTTCATCTTTCCCGCTTCGAGCGGGCGGCCCCGCCCGATCCCGACGCGGGCGATTGGGCGGAGTGGCAGGCCTTGCTCGCAAGCCGCGAGCACGCCGCCGAAGCGGGCCCCCGCGGCGCCATGACCCTCGCGCCCGACCAAGGCTACGGCACGGTGTCGGCGTCCCTGATCGCGCTCTCTGCGCGCGCGGACGTGAAGCCGGTCTGGCTGTTCGCGCCCGGCGCGTCCGATCGCGGGACTTTCGCGCCGGTCGAGCTTTGAGCGCGTCGAGAGCCCTCGGAAACCGGGCTATTTCCGCCGGGCGCGGAGGCGCCAATACCCGAGAGCCGGCGGCGAGTTTCGCGCCCGGCCCTTTGTTCGGGCGGCCTTCGCCGCCGGGCGCGAAACATTGTTTTAGGGGGGACCCCCTGCTATATCAGCCTTGAACCCGGCTCCAACCATGACCCAAGCATGACCCGACGCAGACGCATTTTCGAAGGCAAGGCCAAGGTCCTGTTCGAAGGGCCCGAGCCCGGGACGCTCGTCCAGTACTTTAAGGACGACGCCGTCGGCGGCGGCGGCGGCTAGAAGCACTCCGTCGTCACCGGTAAGGGCGTCCTCAACAACCGCATCTCCGAGTACCTGATGACGCGCCTGAACGAGATCGGCGTGCCGACCCACCTCGTCCGCCGTCTTAACATGCGCGAGCAGTTGGTGCGCGAGGTCGAGATCATTCCGATCCAAGTCGTCGTGCGCAACGTGGTGGCGGGCTCGCTCGCCACGCGCTTCGGCATCGCCGAGGGCACGGCGCTGCCGCGCTCGATCGTCGAGTTCTACTACAAGGGCGAGGGCGGCCAGCGGCCGATGGTGTCGGAGGAGCACATCACCGCTTTCGGCTGGGCCGCGCCCGAGGACCTCGACGAGATGATGAACCTGGCGCTGCGCGTGAACGATTTCCTGGGCGGGCTGTTCCTCGGCATCGGCCTCAAGCTCGTCGATTTCAAGGTCGAGTTCGGCCGGTTATGGGAGAACGACTACATGCGGATCGTGCTCGCCGACGAGATCAGCCCGGACAATTGCCGGCTCTGGGACATCAAGACCAACGAGCGCTTCGACCGGGACCGGCTCAACCGCGGCCCCGGGCGCATCGAGGAAGCCTACCAGGAGGTCGCCCGCCGTCTCGGCATCCTGCCCGAAGGGGGTCCGCGCGACCTCAAGGGCCCCAAGGCGATGCAGTAAGACCGCGCAGGCGGGCTTGCGCGCGTCACGCCGGTAGGCGTGCATTCGCACGACGCGCCGGAAGGCGCGCCATTATATGATGCCGGCTTTGCCGGCAGGCGCACAACGACGAAAGACGATTCCTTTGAAGGCCCGGATTCACGTCACCCTCAAGAACGGCGTTCTCGATCCGCAGGGAAAGGCGATCGGGCACGCGCTCCAGGGCCTCGGCTTTGCCGGAATCGGCGAGGTCCGCCAGGGCAAATACATCGAACTCGAGATGGCCGAGCGCGATCCCAAGCGCGCCCGCGAATCGGTCGAGGCCATGTGCCGCAAGCTGCTCGCCAACACCGTCATCGAGAATTATTCGATCGAGATCGAGGGGGGCTGATATACAAGTGCTTGGTGCATTGCGTCCATGAACGCCGCCGTCATCGTCTTTCCCGGCTCCAACTGCGACCGCGACGTCGAGGTCGCGCTCGCGCACAGCATGGGCCGCGCGCCGTTGCGGGTCTGGCACCGCGATTCCGACTTTCCCCAGGTCGACCTGATCGTGCTGCCGGGGGGCTTCTCCTACGGCGATTATCTGCGCAGCGGCGCGATGGCGGCGCGCTCGCCGGTGATGCGCGAGGTTATCGCCCGCGCGAACCGGGGCGTGCCGGTGCTCGGCATCTGCAACGGCTTCCAGGTCCTGACCGAAACCGGCCTGCTGCCCGGCGCGCTGATGCGCAACGCAAAACTCAAGTTCATCTGCCGCGACGTCTATTTGAAAGTGGAGACCTCGAACAGCGCCTTCACCGGCGGCTACGCCGAGGGCGCGGTGGTGCGCTTTCCGGTCGCGCATGCCGACGGCAACTACTACGCCGACGCCGAAACCTTGAAGCGCCTCGAGGACGAAGGCCGCATCGCGTTCCGGTACTGCGACCCGCGGGGCCGCGTCACGGCGGAGGCCAACGTCAACGGCAGCCTCGGCAATATCGCCGGAATTTTGAACGAGAAAAGGAACGTGCTCGGCCTGATGCCGCACCCCGAGCGTCTGGCGGACGCCGAACTCGGCGGCACCGACGGGCGCGCGATGTTCGACCATTTCGTCCGCGTTCTCCATTAAGCGCGCCGCACCGGAGACCGCCGTGCTGATCCCGCTCCACGACGACAACCCGCTCCGCCACATCCGTTTCCAATACGTCACGGTCGCGATTATCGCGCTGTGCGTCGCCGTGTTCCTCTACCAGGCGACGCTCGACGCCAAAGCCGAGCGGATATTCGTCATGAGCTTCGGCGCGATCCCGGCGGCGGTGTTCGGGCTCGCCGAGCGGGGAGCCGAAATCGCCGCGATCCCGTCTTCCGCCACGCTTCTCACCAGCATGTTCCTGCACGGCGGGTTCATGCACCTCGCCGGCAATATGCTGTTCCTGTGGGTGCTCGGCGACAACGTCGAGGACGCGATGGGGCATCCGCGCTATGTCGTCTTCTACCTGCTTGCGGGGCTCGCGGCGGCACTGACCCACGCCGGCTTCGAACCTGCCTCCAAAATTCCCATGATCGGAGCCTCGGGCGCGATTTCGGGCGTCATCGGCGCCTACCTGGTGCTGCACCCCCAGGCGCCGATCAAGACGCTGGTGGTGCGTTTCATCGTCTATCTTCCGGCGTGGGTGGTGCTCGGCCTGTGGATCGCGTTCCAGGTCTTCAACGCAACGATGGCGCCCAAGGGCGCGGGCGGAGTCGCGTGGTGGGCGCACATCGGCGGCTTCGTCGCCGGCGCGATCCTGATCTTCCT
>MIAC01000259.1:4792-4984 GCA_001830475.1 Rhodospirillales bacterium RIFCSPLOWO2_12_FULL_67_15 | reverse complement strand
CGCGACGGCGAGCGCGACGAGAGTCTTAAGCGATCGCATTTTTGACCTCCCCGTTGGCATCGATGGACCACGGGAAGATCCCGTTGTGGTGCTGGACGAACCCGACCAGGGCGCGGCCCTTGGCGATCTCGGCCACGCTTGGCTGGACGAAGTCGGTACTGTCGACGGCGCGGCTCGCGATTTTCGCGGGCT
>MIAC01000259.1:1424-4761 GCA_001830475.1 Rhodospirillales bacterium RIFCSPLOWO2_12_FULL_67_15 | reverse complement strand
GGTGAAGCATTTGTCGAGGATCGGCCGCTCCAGTTCCGCCTGACGCCAGGTCTTGCCGCCGTCCACGGTCACGTCGACCGCCTTGATATGGCCGTTGCCCGACCAGGCGAAGCCCTGGAGCTGGTAATGACCGGGGCCTTGCATCTTCATCCCGCCCGAGGGATTGGTGATGACCGATTTACAGTCCATCGTGAAGCTGAACTGGCGCCACTTGCCTTCCGGCATCGGGTCGGTGTAGCGCGCGGTCTCGCTGCGGAAGTGCCACGGCTGGTCGGAAATCTTGATCCGGCGCAGCCACTTGACCGAAACGTTGCCCTCCCAGCCGGGAATGAACGCCCGCAACGGATAGCCGTTCTCGGGCCGGAGCATCTCGCCGCCCGCGCCATAGACGATCAGCGTGTCCTTCATGACCTTCTCGATCGGGATGCTGCGCGCGTGGCTGGAGCCGTCGGCGCCTTCGAACATCACCCACTTGGCGCCGGGCTGGAGACCGGCTTCGTCCAACAGCCAGGACGCCGGGATGCCGGTCCACTGGCTGCACGACGCGAGGCCGTGGGTCTGCTGCACGGTCTTGGAGCGGGCCTGGGTCCAGTCGGTGAGCCCGTTGCCCGAGCACTCCAGGAAATAGAACTTCGACACCGACGGATAGCGCATCAGCGCGTCCATGGTGAATTCAAGCGGCTGCTTGACCATGCCGTGGATGACGAGCTTGTGGGTCTTGGGGTCGATGTCCGGGGTGCCGGCGTGGTGGCGCTCGTAGATCACCCCGTTCGGGGTGAGGATGCCCTGCTGGTACTGGAGCGGCGACATGCTCCAGTCGGAGAAGTTCTGCTTGTTGACCAAGACGTCGGTGCGCCGGCGCTTGTAGTGGTCCTCGAACTTGGAGGGCATGCCGTAGGCCGTGGGCTCGATCGGCCGGCCCATACCCTTTGCCGATTCGGGAACCGCGAGCGCCGCGGCCTTGGCCGAGGACGAAATCCCGCCCGCGCCGAACGCCGCCAGCGCGCCGCCCGCGGCGGCCGCGCCGAACAGCATTTGCCGCCGGGTCGGGCTCGGGGGCCGGTTCTCGGATTCGATCGGATAGACGAGATTGGACTCGCTCATTGCTGTCTCCCTGTTAGTTGTCATGCGCCTTGCCGGGGCGGCACGACGCCTGTTGCGCGCCCGGCGGGCGCAACGCCCCGGAGAAATTCGACGATGGACGATTAAGAAAATGGAACGTCGTGCATAAACACGACGATCCGAAAACGACCCCTCCCGTTCCCCCTCAGCTCGCAAGCCCGGCCCGTTGGCGGCCGTTGGCGTTCTTGCGACTGAGGATTAGTAGCCTCCGCCTGGAGGCAGTATCGGCTTATGATCGTTGGTTTGTAAAATCTATTACTTCTATTGGTTAATAGCTTAAGCCTTAGCCTGCGGGCGAATGGGAATTCGCCGGCAGAGGCTGCGCCGGCGCCGGCGAGAATCGATCGGCAATCTGAGCGGCCTATGGCCGACTATTGGAGAATGACCATCCCCACCAAGGCCGCCATCAAAGCAATCCCTGGCCAAAAAAATCCGACCTTGCCCAAGCGGGTGTTATGGCAGCTCCAGGCATAAGTGCAGTTGGTGCTGCAGCCCGGCGTCTCGCACGGATTGATCCGGCGGCGAAGGCGATGATACGTGGTTTCGTTTTCGGTCATGGCCGATCTCCTTCGGGAAAAAGTCGTCTCTTGAGCCAGTTACTGGTCATGGACAGGTTTTTTTATGATAAACCTAATCTATGACTTTATCACTTTTGATAAATATATTCTATCAAATAAGTTTGCCCGTGCCCTTGACCGCGGTCAAGCGGACGATGAATTCCCGGCCGGAGCGAAACCCGCTCAGACCGCGAGAACCGACATGAAATCCCGGGCGATGAGCCCGGCCAGCCTTCGCATCACCAAATACCCCGAAGCCCGGTCCCGGTCGAAAATCCCGAGCAGCGCCTGGGCCGGAAGGACGTAAATCGCGCACGGCTCGAGGCAGTCCGCCGTCGCCACCCGCCGAGGATTCTCGTCGATCAGGGCGGCCCAGCCGAACACCTGGCCCGGGCCCATGACCGAATCCGTCCCGGCGCGATTGCCGACCCCGATCGAAAAGCGGACTCGGCCCGCGACGACGAGGTAGATGGCCGCGGCGTCGTCGCCGAATTCGTAGACCCGGTCGCCTTCGTCGAATTTTTCCTCGCGGGTCGCGCGGGCGATCTCCGCCAGCGCGGATTCGGAAACGCCGGCGAAGAGCGGCGCCTTCCGCAACAAATCCTCGATCGCCTGGGTCATCGTTTGCTCCTCATCGTTTCGAGTCACATCTCTCAGCCGAACTTGTCGTAGCGAATGTCCTTGGCGGACAGGCGGGCTTCCATGATCAGCATACGGAGCGCGCCGTCCACCATCGGCGGGGGGCCGGCCACGAACGCGACGACGTTCTCGTATTTCCCGGCCATGGCCGCGGCCGCGACCGCATGGACGAAGCCGGTCGCGAAGCGGAGCGCCGGATAGCGCGCCTTGAGGCCTTCGGGCGCATCCCCTTCCGAGAGCGCGACGGTGATCTCGAGGTTGCCTCGAGACGCGGCGGCGAAATCGTTCAAGCGCTCCAGGTAAAAGACGTCGGTCGCGGTGCGCACGCCGAAAAAGACGTGGCCGCGATGGCCGGCGAAGTAGCCCGCGGCGTGCGCCCGGGCGAGAATCGAGATCATGCCCGCGATGCCGCTGCCGCCGGCGATGCAGAGGACGTTCTTGTCCTCCTCGGGGCGGAAGACCGCCCGGCCGAGGGGCCCGAACACGCGCACCCGGGTCCGGTCGCGGTTGGCGGCGAAGATCCATTCGCTGAACTTGCCGCCGGGTTTCGCCTTGACGACGAATTCGAGCGTTTCAGCCTGGCCTGAGTCGTTGACCATGGAATACGCCCGGCCGCCCTCCACGCCGGGGACGGCGCAGACGGCGAACTGGCCGGGGGCGAAGTCCATGCCCGGATTGACGGCGAGGGTGAACGAGACGACGTCGGACGTGAGCCGGGCATAGGCGCCGAGCGTTCCCCAGTGATAGACGGGGCGCGGCAACGCCGCGATTTCGACCGGAGCCTTGCCGGGGACGTAGACCGTGCAGTCGCCCGCCGCGGTTTCCTGGCAAAGCAGGAATTCGCCCCGGTCTTCCTTGAGGTAGGATCGCCCCGGCGCGCCCCTCCAGCCGGGCTCGACCGGCCCCGACACGCACCTCGCCTTGCAGGTCCCGCAAGTGCCGGTGCCGCATTCGTAAGGCAGAAGAATTCCCTGGCGCAGGCCGGCGTAGAGAAGTTTCTCGTTCGCGTCGCAATCGAA
>MIAC01000259.1:245-1338 GCA_001830475.1 Rhodospirillales bacterium RIFCSPLOWO2_12_FULL_67_15 | reverse complement strand
ACGTATTCGTATTCGAGCGGCTTGTCGATGAACGCTAACAGCTCGCCGCCCTCGATCTTGCTTGGGTACATTTTGATGTCGCGTTCCGCCACGCCCACCTTGGCGCCGGTCTTCAGGTCCCATTGCCAGAGATGCTTGGTGCAGGTGAAGACGCCGTCCTGATAAAGACCGGAGTCGGCGAGCGGCTCCTCCATGTGCGGACACATCGGCGGGATGACCCGGAAATCGTCGCCGAGATTGACGACCACGACCTCGACGCCGTCGACGGAGAACTTCCTGACCGCGTTGGCGGCGAATCCGTCCACCGAACAGACGCGCTTCCACGCCATGAGCGGTCTCCTAGTTCTCGTGGGGGCCGGCGATATTTCGCCGCCCGGGCGCGAACGCCGCCCGTTTCCGTTGCTCGTCTCTATATTCCATCCAGGCTGGGGCACAAGTCCCGCGCGCGACTCTCACAGCGGCCAGTGCGAGCCTTTGTCCAGGCGGCGCGTCTCCAGGCGCACCTGGCGCCGGACGAACTTCGGCGCGCCGCCGTTCAAGCGGAACGTGTCGAGGTAGCGCCCGACCACGAACAGGCGATTTTCCCCGGAATCGATGTGGGAATTGATGCCGTCGAGCATGTTCTGGTAGATCACCACCGAGGTCACCGCTTCGGCGGTTTTTCCGTCTTCGTCCAGCTCGACGCTATAGACCGTCGCGTGCCGCTTGAGCGGCGAATGGTCGGTGTTGTGCTTGGGCAGCAGCTCCACCATCCCGGCCAGCTCTTGCCGGTTGCCCGAAAAGTAGGTCATGTCGCGCCGGATTTCCGGGCTGTAGGCGGTGATGGCGTAGGTGAAGTCGCCGTCGCACAGCTCGAGCCAGTCCTTGAATTTCTGGTCGTCGAGAAGCAGGCAGCTCTTATAGATGGTTTCTTTGACGGATTCTTTCGTGTCCCTGGAAGCGGTCATGGCTTCGTGTCCTTCTCTCCTGGATGGCGCGTCTCGATCGGTCCCGGCGCGACTACTCCGCGGCCTCCATGTACTTGCGGGTCGGATCGCTCGGCAGCCGGTTCATCCAGCGGCCCCATTCCTGATAGAAGTGGCGCATGCCGATT
>MIAC01000259.1:0-169 GCA_001830475.1 Rhodospirillales bacterium RIFCSPLOWO2_12_FULL_67_15 | reverse complement strand
CCTGGCCGGCGACGCCGATCAGGTCCTCGTGCAGGTTGCGGCCGAAGGGGCCCCAGATCGTGTTGTGATGCTCGATGCGCTGCATCCTTTCTTCGGGCGTGTCGCTCTTGAGGCCGAGGCCGCGGAATTCGATCATCACGGTATCGGCGGAAAGCGGGGTCATGACGTC
>MIAC01000258.1:5317-8327 GCA_001830475.1 Rhodospirillales bacterium RIFCSPLOWO2_12_FULL_67_15 | reverse complement strand
ACCCGGTCAGGTCCGGAAGGAAGCAGCCGTAACGAGTTTCGGCCCGGGTCGACGTTCAGCCTCCCACTTCCACTAGGCGTCCTTTCGCACTCCTGTCGAACGAGCGATTTCCGCCCGATGCCCGGACCCGGCGACCGCGAACCTTCGGCTTCCGCCGGCGGGGCCTATCGGGTCCTCGCCCGCAAGTACCGTCATGCCACCTTCGCCGATCTCATCGGCCAGGAAGCGATGGTGCGTACCCTGACCAACGCGTTGCGCTCGGGCCGGCTTGCGCACGCCTTCGTGCTGACCGGGGTGCGCGGGGTCGGCAAGACGACGACCGCGCGGATCATCGCCCGGGCGCTCAACTGCGTCGGACCCGATGGCCAAGGCGGACCGACCGCGGAGCCTTGCGGCGCGTGCGAGCATTGCCGGGCGATCGCCGAGGACCGTCATGTCGATGTGCTCGAGATGGACGCCGCCAGCCGCACCGGCGTGGATGAAATCCGCGAGCTGATCGAGGGCGTGCGCTACCGCCCGACGTCGGCGCGCTACAAGATCTACATCGTCGACGAAGTCCACATGTTGTCGAAGAACGCCTTCAACGCGCTCTTGAAGACGCTGGAGGAGCCCCCGCCGCACGTGAAGTTCGTCTTCGCCACCACCGAAATCCGCAAGGTGCCGGTCACGGTGCTCTCGCGCTGCCAGCGTTTCGATCTCCGCCGCATCGACGAGAGCGCCTTAAGGACGCATTTCCGCCGTATCGCCGACCGCGAAGGCGCCCGCATCGCCGAGGCCGCGCTCGGCCTGATCGCGCGCGCGGCCGACGGCAGCGTGCGCGACGGGCTCAGCCTGCTCGACCAGGCGATCTCTCACGTCGACGACGACGGGCCGGCGGCGGGCGAATCCCCGCCGCCATTAAAAGATCGCCGCGAGGATTCGCTCGCGGCCACGGGCGAAGTCACCGAGGCCGAAGTGCGCGCCATGCTCGGGCTCGCCGACCGCACCCTCACCTTCGATCTGGTCGAAGCCGCGCTCGCCGGCGACGGGGCCCGCGCGCTCGGCGTTCTCGCCCTCCAGCACGAAGCCGGCGCGGAGGCCGCCCAGACGATCGAGGACGCGCTCGGCCTCGTCCATTGGCTGACGCGGATCAAGCTTGTCCCCGAGGCCGCCGACGATCCGGCGGTGCCGGAGCTGGAGCGCAAACGCGGGCGAACGATGGCCGACGCGCTCGCGATTCCTTCGCTCGCGCGCGCCTGGCAAATCCTGCTCAAGGGCCTCGGCGAAACCCGCGCCGCCCCGAACGGCGCCGAAGCCGCGGCGATGGCCCTGGTCCGGCTCGCCTACGCGAGTTCGCTCCCCACTCCGGAGGAGGCGATCCGCGCGCTCGTCCCGCAGGTCAGCGGGCCAATGAAGGAACCGACGGCTTCGCCGCTCGAGGCGAAGGCCCCCGCCGCGCCTGCTCCGGCCGCTCAATCGCGCCCGCCGAGCACGCCCCGGTCTTCGGCCGCGTTGGCGCAGCCGGCGGCGAAGGCCGAACAACCCGTTGCGTCGAGCGAATTGGCGGTGGAATCGGCTGCCCCATCGCCGCCACCCGCGCTCGCAACCTTCGCGCAGGTGGCGGCCCTCGCCCAAGCGCGCAAGGAAGGCCGGCTCGCGAGTCACCTGCTCCGCGACGTGCACGTGGTTCGCTTCGAGCCGGGCCGGATCGAGTTCCGCCCCGGCGAACACGCGCCCGACGACCTCGCCCAGCAGCTCAGCCGCTTTCTCCAGCGCGAAACCGCCCGCACGTGGCTGGTCGGCGTTTCCGCCGCCGCCGGCGCCCGCACGCTGGCCGAGGAACAGGCGGCGGCGCGCGCCTCGCTGCGCGCCGAGCTCGCCGAGCATCCCTTCGTCAAGGCGGTCCAGGCCGCCTTTCCCGGGGCCCGGCTCGAAGAGGTGCGCGCGCCTCGCCGCGAGGCCGCCGAACCGCCCGCCGAAGACCCGGGCGCGGACGAGGAACCGGACGGCGAATGAAAAACCTGTCCCAGATGCTGAAGCAGGCCGGCGAGCTGCAAACGCGCATGCAGGCGATGCAGGAACAGCTCGCGCTCCTGGAAGTGACGGGAAGCTCCGGCGGGGACAAGGTCCAAGTGACGATGACCGGCAAGGGCGAGGTTCGGAGGGTGCGGATCGCGCCCGAGCTGCTCGCCGCCGGCGATGCCGAGGCGCTGGAAGACCTGGTCCGCGTCGCCGTCAACGACGCCCGCGCCAAGGCCGAGGCCGAGGCCCGCGCGCGCTTGTCCGAGATCACCGGGGGCCTGCCGCTGCCGCCCGGCTTCCAGCTTCCGTTCTAGTGGATAGAATCCATCACTTCGCTCCCACTCCTCGTCATGCCCGGCCTTGTGCCGGGCATCCACGAGCCGTGGATCGCCGGGTCAAGCCCGGCGATGACGGTTGGGTGGAGCGGGAATCAAATGTTAGAACCACACCCCTAGCAGCTTGCCAATGCTCGATATCGAACGGTTGATCCAGATGCTCGCGCGCTTGCCGGGCTTGGGTCCCCGGTCGGCGAGGCGCGTCGCGCTCCATCTCTTGAAGCGCCGTGACGCCGCGCTCGCGCCCTTGATCCAGGCGCTGACCGAGGCCGCCGCCAACGTCCGCACCTGCGCAACATGTGGCAACCTCGACACCGCCGACCCGTGCGGCATCTGCGCCGACCCGAAGCGCGCCCAGGGCGCGATCTGCGTCGTCGAGGACGTGGCCGATTTGTGGGCGATGGAGCGCTCCGGGGCGTTCCTCGGGCGCTACCACGTGCTCGGCGGCGCGTTGTCGGCGCTCGACGGCGTCGGCCCCGAGGAGTTGCGGATTCCGAAGCTGGTCGAGCGCGTCGCCGCCGGGCGCGTCGCCGAGGTGATCCTCGCCACCAACGCAACCGTCGAGGGCCAGACCACCGCGCATTATATCGCCGAACGGCTGGCGGGATCGGGCGCCAAGGTTTCGGGCCTCGCCCAGGGGATTCCGGTCGGGGGCGAGCTCGACTACCTCGACG
>MIAC01000258.1:0-5217 GCA_001830475.1 Rhodospirillales bacterium RIFCSPLOWO2_12_FULL_67_15 | reverse complement strand
GTCTCGACCACTCGGTTGAACGCGCTTTCCATATCCTCGGCCCGTTTGTCGAGTCGGTCGGCGTCCTCTTTCAGGCGCTGGACCTCGGCGCGGATTTCCTTAGCCCGCTCGACCATCTCGGCGTCGAGCACGATCGCGCGCACGGTCATCAATACCGCCATCAGTGTCGTCGGCGAGACGATGCCGACGTGCAGCTTGTGCGCCTCCGTCACCCTTTCGGGGAAGTTGGCGTGAATCTCGGCATAAACCGCCTCGGACGGCACGAACATCAGCGCCCAGTCAGCCGTCTCGCCCGCGACGATGTATTTCCCTGCGATATCCTTGACGTGCTTGGAAACGTCCGCGCTGAACTGTCGCCGCGCCTTCGCGCGGAGCGCCTCGTCCGCGCCGGCCTGAATCTCGCGAAACGATTCGAGCGGGAACTTGGCGTCGACGCCGATCGGCCCGGGCGGCTTCGGCAGCAGGATCAGACAATCCACGCGCATGCCGTTCGTCAGCGTCGCCTGCATCTCGTACATTTTGCGGGATCCGGCGGGCAGGACGTCCTTCACCAAGTCTTCCATCAGGGTCTCGCCGAAAGCTCCGCGCGACTTCTTGTCGCCCAGCACCTTGGCCAATTCCTCGATGTTGGCCCTGGCCGAATCGATCACCGCCACTTTATCCGTGATCGTTTGCAGGCGTTGGTTGGTGTGGCCGAAGGCGGCCGAAATTTCCCCCTTGAGGGCGGCGAATTCGCGCGCAAGCCCGTCGAACGGCTCCGGCCCGGATCCGCGCCGGAGCGCGATCAGCGCGATAATCAACGCGGCGAGCGCGACGACGGCGGCGACGATGACGACCCAGCTATCCATTCTCCGACCCTACCACAGAACCCCGACCACCGCGCCAGTGAGCGTCGTGGCGAGCGTGCCGGAGACGATGGTCTTGGGCGCGAGCGCGACGATCTCGGCGCGGCGGTCGGGGGCGAGGGTCGCGAGCCCGCCGATCATGATGCCGAGGCTGCCGAAATTGGCGAAGCCGCAAAGCGCGTAGGTCATGATCAGGCGCGAGCGCGGGGACAGCTCGGCATCGCCGAGCTTGGCGAGCTCGAGATAGGCGAGCAGCTCGTTGAGCACGGTCTTGATCCCGAACAGCCGCCCGGCGGCGAGGGCTTCGTCCCACGGCACGCCGGCGGCGAGCGCGAGCGGGGCCATGGCGTAGCCGAACGATCGCTCCAGCGTGATCTTCGCCCCGCCCACCTCCGGAATAAGTCCGAGCGCCTGGTTGACGAGGCTGACCAGGGCGACCAGCACGATCAGCATGGCGACGATGTTGATCAGAAGCTGCGCGCCGTCGAGGGTGCCGCGCGTGATCGCCTCCCACGCGCCGTGATGATCGGAGGGCGGCAGGGTTTCCTCGTTTGCTCCTGGGCGGACCTCTTGGTCCGCCGGAATCATGAGCCGCGAAACCATGATCGCCGCGGGCGCGCTCAAGAGCGAGGCGATCAGGATGTGCCCGAGCGCGCCCGGCACCGCGGTCGCGAGAAAGGCGGCGTAGAGCGCCATCACCGTGCCGGCGATCGAGGCCATGCCGCAGGTCATCACCGAAAAAAGCTCGGCGCGCGACAGCCGCGCGAGATAGGGCCGGATCAGAAGCGGCGCCTCGACCATGCCGACGAACACGTTGGCCGCGGCGGAAAGACCCTCGGCCCCGCCCACGCCCATCGCCCGGCGGAGCGCGAAGGCGAAGCCCTTGACGACCGCGGGCAGCACCCCCCAATGAAAGAGCAGCGCCGAGAGCGCGCTCATCACCAGGATGATCGGCAGCGCCTGGAAGGCGAGCACGAAGCTCGCCCCGACGTAGGTTTCGGCGAACGGCAGCGGCCCGCCGCCAAGGTAGCCGAAGACGAACGCGGTTCCGGCCGCGGTCGCGCGCTGGATCGCCAGGAGCGCGTCGTTGAGCAACAGAAACGCCGCCCTGACCGGCGGCACCTTGAGCAAAACGAGGGCGAGCGCGAATTGCAGCGCGAGCCCGCCCGCCGCGACCCGTCCCGAGACGGCGCGGCGGTTCTCCGAGAGCGCGAACGCGAACACGGTCAGGAGAAAGACCCCGAACAGGCTTTGCAGCGCGAGCAAATTCAAAGGCTTATCCCCCACTTCGGCCACGCCCCTGCTTGACGGCGGCGACGGGTGGCCTTATTTCGAGGCCATGGCCGTGCTCCCCATCATCATCGCTCCCGACCCGAGGCTCAAGCGCAAGGCCGAGCCGGTCGCCAAGGTCGACGCCGCCACCCGCCGCCTGATGGACGACATGCTGGAAACCATGCATGCCGCCAACGGCGTCGGGCTTGCCGCGCCCCAGGTCGGAGTCCTGAAGCGCGTGATCGTGGTGGATACCGCACGCAAGGATGAAAAGCCGCTGCGGCTCAGGATGGCGAATCCGGAGATCGTCTGGGCGTCCGAGGAGTTCGAGCTCCGCGACGAAGGCTGTCTTTCCTTTCCCGAGCAATTCGCCGAGGTCCGCCGCCCGGCCAAGGTGCGGGTGCGTTACCTCGACCACGAGAACGAAATCCGCGAACTCGAGGCCGAGGGGCTGCTCTCGGTCTGCGTCCAGCACGAGATGGACCACCTCGACGGGGTTTTGCTCGTCGACCGCGTCTCGGCGCTGAAGCGCAACATGATCCTGCGCCGCCTCGCCAAGGCCAAGCGTCTCGCCGAAACCGAATCCGCCCCGGCTTGATCGGTAAATGACGACGCCGCTCGATCTGGTTTTCATGGGCAGCGCCGAGTTCGGCTGGCCTTCGCTGCAAGCGCTCCTGGCGGCCGGGCACCGGATCAAGGCGGTCTACGCGCAACCGCCCAAGCCCGCCGGGCGCGGGCAGCGGGAACGGCCGTGCCCGATCCACGCCGCCGCGCTCGACCTTGGTCTTCCCGTCCGCACGCCGAAATCCTTGCGCGACCGCGCCGAGCACGAATCCTTCGCCCGGCTCGCGGCCGACGCCGCGGTGGTCGCGGCTTACGGCTTGATCCTGCCGCGCCCGATATTGGAGGCGCCGCGCTTGGGTTGCCTCAATATTCACGCCTCGCTGCTGCCGCGCTGGCGCGGGGCTTCGCCGATCCAGCGCGCGATTCTCGCCGGCGATACCGAGACCGGCGTCACCATCATGCAAATGGACGAGGGGCTCGATACCGGCGGGCTCCTGCTCGCGGAAAAAATCGCGATCGGCGCGGAGTCGACGGCGGGCGAACTGCACGATGCGCTCGGCCTCCTCGGCGCGCGGCTGATCGTGCGCGCGCTCGCAGGGGTGGCGGCGGGAACGCTCGCGCCCACCCCGCAGCCCGAGAGCGGCGCCGTCTACGCCGCCAAGCTATCCCGCGACGAGGGCCGGCTCGACTGGCGCAAATCCGCTGTCGAGCTCGCGCGCGCGGTTCGCGCCCTCAATCCCTGGCCGGGAACCTGGTTCGAGAAGGACGGCGAGCGGATCAAGGTGCTGGCGGCCGGGACGGTCGCGGGCACGGGCGCTCCGGGCACCGTTTTGGATAACGCGCCGACGATTGCCTGCGGCGAAGGCGCGCTGCGCTTGCTCAGGCTCCAGCGCGCGGGGCGCGATCCGCTGGCTGCCGCCGTTTTCCTGCGCGGATTCTCCTTGCCTTCCGGCGCGATCCTGAACTGAACCATGCCCCGCTATCGCCTGCTCCTCGAATACGACGGCGGCCCCTACGTCGGCTGGCAGCGCCAGGAGAACGGCCTTTCGGTCCAAGAGGTCCTCGAAGGCGCGATCTTCGCGCTCGCCGGCGAGCGGGTCGAGACGATCGCGGCGGGGCGCACCGACGCCGGCGTGCATGCCGAGGGCCAGGTCGTCCACTTCGACCTGGCGCGCGAGTTTCCGCCCGAGACGGTGCGCGACGCCCTCAATTTCCACATGAAGCCGCACCCGGTCGCGGTGCGCGAGGCGGCGCTGGCGCCTACCGATTTCCACGCCCGCTTCTCCGCCAAATCGCGTTCTTACGTCTATCGCATCGCCAACCGCCGGGCGCGCCTCGCGCTCGACTTCGGGCGCAAGTGGTGGGTGCCGGCGCCCTTGGATGCCGACGCTATGGCCGAGGCGGCGAAGGTTCTGGTCGGCCGGCACGATTTCACCACGTTCCGCGCCGCGCTCTGCCAGGCACAATCGCCGGTCAAGACGCTCGACGTTCTCACCGCCGAGCGCGCGGGCGAGGACATCGTTATTTCCGCCCGGGCGCGCTCGTTTCTCCACCATCAAGTGCGCAACATGGTCGGCACGCTGAGATTGGTGGGCGAAGGGAAGTGGACCGCCGCCGACGTGCGATCCGCGCTCGAGGCCCGCGACCGCGCCAAGGGCGGCCCGACCGCGCCGGCGTGCGGGCTCTACCTGGTCGAAGTGGGGTATTGAGAATCCGCCGAGGCCGGGCCGAAAGCGAGAACTTCAGCGGCTCAAGTGCTTCGCCAAAAATATCCGGGTCAATTCGCGCGCCCGTTCGGTCGCCGACCGGTTGTATTCCATGCGCTCGCCGACGGCGCCCCGTTTGCCGCTCGCCTCGGGCGAATCGAAGGCGTGGTACGCCGCCGGAATGACGTGTACCTCGATCTCCGGGAAAAGAGATTTGATCTGTTCGCACCCGGGAGCGTGAAACGTGTCCCTTTCGGCGGCGATCTGCATCAGCGGGATCGATCCCTCGGGGTATGACGGGATCCGGCTGCACAAACCGTAAAACGCGACGGCCGCCTTGAAATTCGCCCCGCCGGAGTCGCGCTCCCGCACCGGAACGATTCCGCTGTTGATGTGATTGGCCCCGGCCGAGAATCCCATGACCGCGATCCGATCCCGTTCGACGAACGGCTGGGCGGCGAGAAAATCCAGCGCGCCGTAGGCATCCTTAACGAACGTCGTCGTGCCCGAATACGGATTGGGGCAACGGGCATAGCCGCGCGAGCCGAAGGTATCGACGCTCAGGACGACGTAGCCGAGCCCGGTGAGATAGTTCGGCCAGTCGGACGCGACGTGAGAGGTAAATCCGCCGCAGCTGTGCAGCAGCACCACCGCCGGGAACGGCCCTTTCCCTTCCGGCTTGAAGAGGAGGCCGGAGACGGAGTCGACCTGCCGGTCGGCGGCGCCGAGTCTCGCGTTCGGAAACGTCACCGCGTTCGCGCAGGCGGTAAGCGCCAACGAAACTGTCAACGACGAGATCAAACACAACGCCTTGCGCACGGGCGCTCCCC
>MIAC01000257.1:13301-13431 GCA_001830475.1 Rhodospirillales bacterium RIFCSPLOWO2_12_FULL_67_15 | reverse complement strand
TCGTCGCGGCGGGCCTGATCGCGATAGCCGCGGTCGCGGTTTCGCGCACGGTCGGCGCCGACTGGCGCACGGCGAGCCGCGAGCCCGCCGGCATCGCTCCCGACCCTCTAGTGGTGCGCGAAGCGGTGGC
>MIAC01000257.1:7761-13252 GCA_001830475.1 Rhodospirillales bacterium RIFCSPLOWO2_12_FULL_67_15 | reverse complement strand
CACACCTGGATCGCGGTCAAGCCGACGGACGCGGACGCCTTCACCGTCTACCAGATGATCGGCTGGCGGGTGGTGCGCGGCGGCGAGGGACTGATAATCGACAAGCGGCCCGCCGACCAGCGCTGGTTCGGCGCGACGCCGGAACTGCTCGTGGATTTGCGTGGGCCGGGCGTGGACGACGTCATCGCCAAGATCGACCGGGCGGCGCGGAGCTATCCCCACAACGGCGATTACAGCCTATGGCCGGGGCCCAACAGCAACACCTTCGTCGCCCACGTCGCGCGCGAGGTGCCGGAGCTTCGCCTCGATTTGCCGCCGACCGCCATCGGCAAGGACTATCTCACCAACGGCGACGTGGTCGCCCGCGCGCCTTCGGGCACCGGCTGGCAGGTCTCGCTGTTCGGTGCGCTCGGCGTGCTGGCGGGGGTGGAGGAGGGAATCGAGGTCAACTTCCTCGGCCTCGTCTTCGGCGTCGATCCGCTCGATTTCGCGCTCAAGCTCCCCATCGTCGGGCGTGTGGCGCCGGCCCCGCCGGTCAACGGGCCGCAGCGCTTGATTGCGAGTGCGGGCGAAGGTTCGTGACGCGCGTTTCCTCGGCCGTTTCCCGTCCGTCTCCCAACCACGACCTACGGCCCGCGCACGTTGCGGTGGACATGCTGGTCCTGCATTACACCGGCCTCAGGACCTGCGCCGACGCCCTCGACCGTCTTTGCGATTCCGAGGCCAAGGTCAGCGCCCACTACCTGATCGACGAAGACGGCACGACCTACGCGCTGGTCGCGGAGGACCGCCGCGCCTGGCACGCCGGCGTCTCGTTCTGGCGCGGATCGCACGACGTGAACGCGCGCTCGCTCGGGATCGAGCTGGTGAACCCCGGCCACGAATTCGGCTACCGCCCGTACCCTGAGGCGCAGATGCAGGCGTTGCTCGAACTCGGCCAAGGCCTCCTCGCCCGACATGCGATCCCTCCGCGCAACGTCGTCGGCCATTCCGATGTCGCGCCGGCGCGCAAGCAGGATCCGGGCGAACTGTTCGACTGGCCTCGGCTCGCGCAACGCGGCATCGGGCTCTGGCCGGACAAGGTCGCGCCCGTTGCGGCGAGCGAAGCCGAGGTCGTCGCGATGCTCGGCGCGTACGGCTACGATACGGCCGAGCCCAAGGCCGCGATCCTGGCGTTTCAGCGCCACTTCCACCCCTCGCGCCGCGACGGCGTCGCCGACGCCGAAACCGCCGGCCGAATCAAGGCGCTGTTGCGCCTCGCCTGTTAGCGGCCTACCTTTCCTTTCGAGCCAGACGGCCGGATGGCCGCGCTTCGCCTTCGGGCGGGGCGAGGAAAGTCCGGGCTCCACGGAAGCACGGTGCCGGGTAACGCCCGGCGGGGGCGACCCCAGGGACAGTGCCACAGAAAGCAAACCGCCACCGGGCTTAAGGCCCGGCGGTAAGGGTGAAAGGGTGCGGTAAGAGCGCACCGCGCGCCCGGCGACGGGAGCGGCACGGCAAACCCCACCGGGAGCAAGACCCAATAGGGACGGCACGCCGGCGCCCGCGCCGGCAGGCGGCTTCCGCGCCGCCGTCCGGGTCGGTCGCGCGAGGCGCCCGGCAACGGGCGTCCCAGAGGAATGGTCATCCCCCGTGCTTCGACGCGCGGGGACAGAACCCGGCTTACAGGCCGTCTGGCTCTTATTGTTTTCATCTCCGGCGGGAACAAGTCGGGTCGTCGCTCGTCCCTCAGCCCGGCCGGGAACGTTCGTGGGATCGCACCGCGACCTTGCCGCCGGCGCGATCATGGGCGCGCACCTGGACCGGGCCGCCGCCGCGCCCGGCGGGGATCGGCCGGATCGGGTTGATCCGGCCCTGGGCGTCGCGCACGACCGGGCCGTTGCCGTAGTAACGCTCGTGCCAGCGATCGACGAACTTGTGCATCGCTTCGTAATCGGGATCCCAATGGCGCCAGTAGGCGTCCGATTTCATGACGGCGTTTACGTCCTCCTCGCTCCAGGTTTCCACCGGCCGGGCCAGGGGGTCGCCCGTCTCCTCGAAATCCTCATCGCCCCGCCAGCCGGGATAGCGATGCTCCTCGTCGCCGTATTCGTATTTCTCCGATTCCGGTATTGGTTCCACCTGCTCCCAATCCGGCGGCCAATTGGTGCCCCCCGCAGTTCCCCATTTTTCTTTTGGAAGCCAAGTTGGAACATCCGGGCCTTCGTTGCCTTCAACGGCGGAATCGATCTTCTCCCGCGCCCTTTGGACGACATCGTCGTAGGTTGGCGCCGCGCGGCCGATTTCGATGCCGATCTCGTTGTTGTGACGGTCCATCGCCTTTTCTTCCGGCTTCTGGCCCTTGAGGAAATCGCCCGACAATTCGTTGCCCTCGAGAATCACGCGCGCGGTCGCCTCCCCGTGGCGCCGGGTCAATTCGGCCGCGCCAATGACGTGGCGATAGGCGTCCCCGGGGCCGTTGGTGAGGCCGGGAAGTTTGGATTTTCCCGCTTCGATGAAGGCAGGATTGATGCCTAATTTGCCGTAGAGGTTGCTCATCGCCGATCTCTCCTTCGTTTAATATTCCATTTCCTGGCGCGGCGGGTTATCCGGACTTGCTCATCCAATAACACCCCCGAGTATCGCCAAATCCACGCCTTTCGGCCGAATGAGGCGTGATGGTGATTACGAGCAGGCATTTTTCCGCGTATTCGCCCTGTTGCACGTCGAAGGTGTGGGTCTCCTCGTCCGCGCCCGCCTCGCGCCTGAACGAAATCGTGAACCAGGCATCCACGTGGTTCGGATGGCCGAGCGTGTTCCTGGGATCGAGTCCTTTCAGCGGATCGAGCCCCATGATCGCGACGCCGAAGCCGTCGCGGCTGTATGCCACGCGGTACACGATCCGGTCGTTGTGGCTGACCTTGATCGCATGCACCGTCCGGCCGCTGTGGTTCTCAAGAATGAGAATGGTCTCGTAGGGGCTATGGAAAAACCGCCACCAGACAAAGAACAGGCCAGGCGCGAGGAGCCCGGCCGCGGCCGTCCGTAATGCCCATTTCATCGTTCCTCGAAAGGTCATGGCGCGGGTCCTCCCTCAGGCTTCCCCTGGAATTTCCAGCCGGGAATGGAACATATCACGAACATAAAATCCGTGTCAAGAACATATTCCTATATCAAGGCACTTGCCCGGATGGCCGAACGGCGCGTCATAAGACCGGGCGAGTTCCCGCATGTCCCCATGCCGCCGCCCTTGGCAAATTTGTAAATAGCGCCTAACACTTTGTTTACCCAAGATCTTCCATAGTGGGGGCAGGGTTCGTTAACGCCGCTGTACGCCCGCTAGTCCCATGATTTTTAATGGAATCCGCCGAAAGGGGATTCCGCGCGGGACGCGCGGATTCGCGCCGAGGCCATGGATTCGCCAATGACCGCACCGCGCTCCTCCACGCCCCGCCATGTCCCGGTGATGCTCGCGGAAGTGCTTGCCGCACTCGCGCCCAAGGCCGGCGCGATCTACGTCGATGCGACCTTCGGCGCGGGCGGTTACGCCACCGCGCTCCTCGAAGCCGCGCCGCGTACCGCGGTCTTCGGCATCGATCGCGATCCGGAGGCCTTGGTCGCGGCCGCGCCGCTCGCCCGCCGCTTCGCAGGCCGTCTCACGCTCGTCGCCGGGCGCTTCGGCGACATGGTCGGACTCTTGATCGGCGCGGGAGTGCGCGGAGTCGACGGCATCGCCTTCGACCTCGGCGTCTCCTCGATGCACCTCGACGATCCGGAGCGGGGATTCTCGTTCCGTGCCGACGGTCCGCTCGATATGCGGATGGATGCCACCGATTCCACCCAAGCCCGCGCCGCCGATGCCGTCAATCGCCTGCCCGAGGCGGAGCTCGCACGCGTCATCCGCCGCTTCGGCGAGGAAAAGCTCGCGGCCCGCATCGCCCGAGCCATCGTCGCGGCGCGTGCCCGCGCCCCGCTCGAACGCACCGGCGAATTGGCCGAAATCGTGCGCCGGGTCGTGCCGCGCGCCCGCGACGGCATCGACCCCGCGACCCGCACGTTCCAGGCGCTGCGCATTTACGTCAACGACGAGCTGGGCGAGATCGAGCGCGGCCTCGCCGCCGCCGAAATCCTGCTCAAGGCGGGCGGGCGGCTCGCCGTCGTTTCCTTCCATTCCCTCGAAGACCGCGCCGTGAAGACCTTTCTCGCCGAACGCTCCGGGCGCTCACCTTCGCCGTCGCGCCATCGGCCGATTCCCCAGGCGCCGGCTCGCACGCCCACCTTCCGGCTCATCGCCGGAATCCGGCGCCCGTCGGAGGCCGAGATCGCGACCAACCCGCGCGCGCGCTCGGGCCGGCTGCGCGCGGCCGAACGCACGGATGCGCCGCCGTGGAGCGACGCGGAACGGAGGGCGGCATGAGGCGGCACGGGATCGCCCTGCGACGCACCGCGACCGTTCTGTTCGTCGCGCTCGCCGGCGTACTCAGCCTCGGTCTCTATGTCGTCAAGCACCGCGTGATCGAGCTCGAAGGGCGCCTGACCGAAATTAATCGCGGCATCGCCCGCGACCAGCAGGCGATCCACGTGCTCCGGGCGGAATGGAGCTATCTCAACGAGCCCGCGCGTCTGCGCGACCTCGCCTCGCGCCACCTCGGCATGGCGCCCGCCTCCGGCGGCCAGTTCGGGGCGCTGCTCGCGCTGCCCGCGCGCCTCGCGCCCGAGGAGGAAAAGCCGTGATCCGCCGCATGTGGTTTCGGGGCGGGAGAACCGGAACGCCCGCGCCGGGCGCGAATGCGCCCAATCCGAAAGACCCGGCGGCATTCGTCGCGCCCGGTCATTTGTTTGGGCGGCCTGCGCCGCCGGGCATCCTCGCCGCGGCCACCGGCGGGACATTCGCTTTCGAGGGCGCGGGCAAGCAGGCCCTCGAGACCGGCCGCAACCGCCTATTGGTGGCAGGCGCGGTGATCGCCTTCGCCTTCGTCGCCGTCGCCGCGCGCCTGGTCGACGTCGCCGTGCTCAAGGGGGCCGAGCCGCGCATCGCCCGTTCGACGCCCCCTCACGCGGCCACGGCGCGCGCCGATATCGTCGATCGCAACGGTGTGCTGCTCGCCACCAGCCTGCCGGTCGTCTCGCTCTACGCCAACCCGCGCGAGGTCCTGGACGCGGCCGAGGCCGCCGCCAAGCTCGTTGCTGTGTTTCCCGATCTCGAACCGGAACCGATCGAGGCGAAGCTCGCCTCCCGCACGCGCTTCGTCTGGGTCAAGCGCAACCTGACCCCGCGCCAGAAGTACGAAGTCAACCGTCTCGGCATTCCCGGCCTCGAGTTCCAGTACGCCGAGCGCCGCGTTTACCCGCAGGGACGCGCGGCGGCGCATGTGCTCGGCTTGACCGACGTGGACGGGCGCGGCATCGCCGGGGTGGAGCGGACGTTCGACACCCGTCTTGCCGACGGCGACGGGCCGATCGCGCTCTCGCTCGATGTTCGCATCCAGGACATCCTGCGCGAGGAGCTCGC
>MIAC01000257.1:0-7563 GCA_001830475.1 Rhodospirillales bacterium RIFCSPLOWO2_12_FULL_67_15 | reverse complement strand
CGCCATGGCGCTCGATTCCGGGACGGTCGGCCTGCGCGACGGCTACGACGCCAGCCGCCCGATCCACATCGCCCGCTTCACCATCAGCGACTACAAGGGCAAGAACCGCTGGATGTCGGTGCCCGAAATCCTGGTCTATTCCTCCAATATCGGCGCGGCGAAGATGGCGCTCGATGTCGGCGTCCGGTTGCAACGGACGTATCTCGACGGCTTTGGGATGCTCAAAACCCCGCCGGTCGAACTGCCCGAGACCGGCGCCCCGCTCGCGCCCGCGCGCTGGCGCGAGATCAACGCCATGACCATCGCCTACGGGCACGGCCTCGCCGTCAGCCCGCTGCAACTCGCCGGCGGCGTCGCCGCGATCGTCAATGGAGGCCAGCTCCGCCCGGTCACGATCCTGAAGCGCGAACCCGGCGACGTCCCCGAAGGCACCGCCGCGATCGGCGCGGAAACCTCGCGCCACATGCGCGAGATCATGCGCCTCGCCGTCGTGCACGGCACCGGCAAGAACGCGGACGCCAAGGGCTATGCGGTCGGAGGCAAAACCGGCACCGCCGACAAGCAGGTGGGCCGGGGCTATCGCCGGGACGCGCGCATGGCTTCCTTCGTCGGCGCGTTTCCGATCCACGAGCCCCGTTTCGTCGTGCTCGCCATGATCGACGAACCCAAGGGCAACGCCTCGACCCACGGCTACGCCACCGGCGGCTGGATCGCCGCGCCCGTCGTCCGCCGCATCGTCGAGCGGCTCGCGCCGCTCGCCGGCCTCGCGCCCGACGCCACCATCGAGAATCCGCCGATGCCGGCGCCGCGCCCGCGCCCCGTAGAAAGCCTGGCCTCGGCCGCTGCGGGCGGAGGTGGCGGCGTTGCGTCTCATTGATCTTGTGAAAGGACTGACCGAAGTGAACGCCGCCGCGATCCCTCCCGATCTCGAGATCGCCGGAGTCGGGGCCGATTCGCGGACCGTCGCGCCCGGATTCCTGTTCGCCGCCCTGCCCGGAGCCAAGACCGACGGCCGCGCCTTCATCAAGGACGCAATCGCCCGCGGCGCGGTCGCGGTGCTCGCACCATTGGAAGGCCAACCGTTTTCGCCGGAAGCCGACGCCGTCCGGCTCCGCGCCGCCAATCCCCGCCGCGCCTACGCCCTGCTGGCGGCGCGGTTCTTCGCCCGCCAGCCCGCGACCGTCGTCGCCGTCACCGGCACCAACGGCAAGACCTCGACGGTCCACTTCCTGCGCCAGATCTGGACGCAGCTCGGACTTCGCGCGGCGAGCATCGGCACCCTCGGCGTCGTCGGCGCCGGAGGCGAGACGTTGCGCGCAGGCGGGCTCACCACGCCCGATCCGGCGGAACTGCACCGCGCGCTCAAGGACCTCAGCATGGCCGGCATCGAACACCTCGCGCTCGAAGCCTCCAGCAACGGCCTCGATCAATTTCGCCTCGACGGGGTGCGTCTGAAGGCCGCGGCGTTCACCAATCTCACCCGCGACCATCTCGACTACCACCGCGACATGGCCGCCTATCTCGCCGCCAAGCGGCGGCTATTCGCCGAGCTTTTGCCCGAAGCCGCCGTCGCCGTCGTTCACCTCGGTGCGCCCGGTGCGGATGAGATCCTGGATGCCTGTCGCGCGCGGCGATTGAAGATCGTCACCTACGGCGGCGGCGGTGCCGACGTCGCGCTGCGCGCAAGTTCGCCGACACCGGGCGGGCAACGGCTCGATCTCTCCCTGTTCGGGACCCAGCGCGCGGTCGAATTTCCCCTCGTCGGCGGGTTCCAGGCGGAGAACGCCGTGGCCGCGCTCGCGCTCGCGCTGGCCTGCGGCGCGATTGAGGCGCGCGCGGCCGACGCCCTCGGCCGGCTCGCGAGCGTACCGGGCAGGCTCGAGAAAGCCGGCGCGCTTCGCTCCGGCGCCGCCGTCTATGTCGACTACGCCCACACGCCAGATGCCCTCGCCAACGTGCTCGCCGCGTTGCGCCCGCACGCGCGGGGAAAGCTCGCGCTCGTGTTCGGCTGCGGCGGCGAGCGCGATCCCGGCAAGCGTTCCGAGATGGGCCGCATCGCCGTCCGCCTGGCCGACGCCGTGATCGTCACCGACGACAACCCGCGCGGCGAGGACGCCGCCGCCATCCGCCGCGCGATTCTCGCCGCCTGCCCCGGCGCCGCCGAGATCGCCGACCGGCGCGAGGCGATCCGCGCCGCCGTCGCGCGCCTGAAGGCGGGCGACGTTCTGGTGCTGGCGGGCAAGGGGCACGAGCGGGTCCAGATCATCGGGACGGAATCCCGGCCCTTCGACGATGCGGCCGAGGCCCGCGCGACGCTCAGCGAGGCCGAACCGTGATCGCGGCGGCGCGCCCCATTCTCTGGACCGCGGCCGAAGCCGCGCTCGCCACCCAAGGCGAAGCGCGCCCGGATACTTGGCAGGCGAGCGGCGTGTCCATCGACACCCGCACGCTCGAAGCGGGCGATTTGTTCGTCGCGCTCAAGGGTCCGCGCCGGGACGGCCACGCCTTCGTCGCCGATGCCTTCAAGCGCGGCGCGGCGGCGGCCGTGGTCGCGCGCGTACCCGAAGGTCTCGGCCCGGATGCCGCCCTGCTTCGCGTCGCCGACACCCAAGCCGCGCTGGAAGGTCTCGGCCGCGGCGGGCGCGCCCGCACCGACGCGCGCATCGCCGCCGTCACCGGCAGCGTCGGCAAGACCGGAGTCAAGGAGGCGCTCCGCCATGTCCTCTCCCGGCAGGGGGTGACGACGGCGAGCGCCGGCAGCTTCAACAACCGGTGGGGCGTGCCCTTGAGCCTCGCCCGGATGCCGCGCGACGCCGCCTTCGGCGTGTTCGAAATCGGCATGAACCACGCGGGCGAGATCACGCCGCTGGTCAAGATGGTCCGGCCCAACGTCGCGGTCGTGACCGCGATCGCGCCGGTGCACGTCGAGTTCTTTCCCAGCCTGGAGGCGATCGCCGACGCCAAGGCCGAAATCTTTTTCGGCGTCGAGACCGGCGGCGCGGCGGTGCTGCCCGCCGAAAGCCCCTACTTCGCCCGGCTCGTGGCCTCGGCCCGCGCCGCGGGCATCGAGCGCATTGTCGCTTTCGGCGAGGTGGACCGGCCCGAGGTTTCGGTCCGGGCGCGCGCCTTCGAACTCCACGCCGACGGCTCGACGGTCGAGGCGGACATCGCGGGCACGCGCATCGCCTACCGGTTGCGCCTCGCCGGCCGGCATTGGGTGGCGAACAGCCTCGCGGTGCTCGCCGCCGTGCACGCCCTCGGCGCGGACGTGACCGCCGCGGCCGCCGCGCTCGCCGATGTGTCGCCGATGAAGGGACGCGGGGTGCGCCATCGCGTTGCCGTCGGCGCCGGCAATTTCCTTCTGATCGACGAGAGCTACAACGCCTCGCCCGCTTCGATGGCCGCGGCGATCGCCACCGCGGGCGCGGTCGCGCCGGGGCCGGGCGGGCGGCGAATCGCCGTGCTCGGCGACATGCTCGAGCTTGGGGCCGAAAGCGACGCGCACCACGCCCGGTTGAGCGGTCCGCTGCAAGCGGCCCGCTTCGATCTTGTCTTTACCGCGGGCGCGCACATGGCCATTCTCGCCAAGACGCTGCCGCCGGCGATGCAGGGCGGCCACGCCGAAAGCGCTACGAGCCTCGCGCCGCTGGTCGCCCAGGCCTTGCGCCCGGGCGACGTGGTGATGGTCAAGGGATCGGCCGGAAGCCGGACCGGCGCGATCGTCGCGGCGCTGCTCGCGCCCGGCGGCGGCCGCCCAAACCCAGGACCGGGCGGGAAATTCGCCGCCGGGTCAAACGATTGGGGCGCCTCTGCGCCCGGCCCAAAGCCGGCGAAGGCCGCCAACGGCGCCTGAGGGAATCTCCCATGCTCTATCACATCCTCGTTCCGCTCAGCGACCAGTTCGGCGTGCTCAACGTCTTCCGCTACCTCACGTTCCGGACCGGCGGCGCGGTCATCACCGCGCTCGCGATCAGCTTCCTGATCGGGCCGGCGATGATCCGGATGCTGCGCCAGCAACAGGCCGAAGGGCAGCCGATCCGCGACGACGGCCCCGAGGGGCATCCGCTGACCAAGAAGGGCACCCCGACCATGGGCGGGCTCTTGATCCTGATCGCGATGGTGTCGGCGACCCTGCTGTGGGCGGATTTGCGCAACCGCTACGTCTGGGCCACGCTCGGCGTGACCGCCGCGTTCGGCCTGATCGGGTTCATCGACGACTACATCAAGGTGGTGCAAAGGAACAGCCGCGGCCTTTCGGCGCGGATCAAGTTCCTGTTCGAGATCGCCATCGCCACGGTGGCGGTGCTGTGGATCGTCTCGATCGCGCCGCCGGCGCTGGCGACCGCGGTGGCGGTGCCGTTCCTCAAGACGGTGCTGATCAAGCTCGGCGGGTTTTTCGTCGTCTTCGCCGTCTTCGTCGTCGTCGGCGCCGCCAACGCCGTCAACCTGACCGACGGCCTCGATGGGCTCGCCATCGTTCCGGTGATGATCGCGACCGGGGTGTTCGCGCTCGTCGCCTACCTGGTCGGCAATACGGTGTTCGCCAACTATCTGCAGCTCCATTATGTTCCCGGCGCCGGCGAGCTGGCGGTCTTCTGCGGCGCGCTGGTCGGCGCCGGGCTCGGATTCCTGTGGTTCAACGCGCCGCCGGCGCGCGTGTTCATGGGCGATACCGGCGCGCTTTCGCTCGGCGCGGCGCTCGGCACCGTCAGCGTCGTGACCAAGCACGAATTGGTGCTGGCGGTGGTCGGCGGCCTGTTCGTGCTCGAGACCGTCTCGGTCATCGTCCAGGTCGCGTCCTACAAATTAACCGGCAAGCGGGTCTTCCGCATGGCTCCGCTGCACCATCATTTCGAAAAGAAGGGCTGGGCCGAACCCACCATCGTCATCCGCTTCTGGATCATCGCCGCGATCCTGGCGCTGGCGGGGCTCGCCACCCTCAAGCTCAGGTGAGACGCGCGCGATGATCGAGGTCTTTCCCTTCGCCGGCCTGCCGGTGGCGGTCTTCGGGCTCGGCAAGTCCGGGATCGCCGCCGCCAAGGCCCTTAGCCTGGGCGGGGCCGAGGTCTGGGCCTGGGACGACAGCGAGGACGCCCGCGCCCGCGCCCGCGCCGAAGGCGTGTCCCTGGTGGACCTTTATCTGTGCAACTGGCGGGAGCTGACCTCGCTGGTGCTGAGCCCCGGCGTGGCCCTCCATCATCCGGCGCCGCACCGGGTGGTCGAGCTCGCCCGCGCCGCCGGCTGCGAGGTGATCGGCGACATCGAGCTGCTCGCCCGCACCCAGCGCGATGCCGCCTACGTCGGGATCACCGGCACCAACGGCAAATCGACCACCACCGCGCTGATCGGCCACATCTTCAAGACCTCGGGCCGGGAGGCCGAGGTCGGCGGCAATATCGGGCGCCCGGCGCTGGAACTGAGACCGCTCGGGGCGGACGGGGCCTACATCCTGGAAATGTCCTCCTATCAGCTCGAGCTCACGCTCTCGATCACTTTCGACATCGCCGTGCTGCTCAACATCACGCCCGATCATCTCGACCGCCACGGCGACATGGCCGGCTACATCGCCGCCAAGCGCCTGATCTTCCACCGCCAGACCAAGCCGCGCACGGCCGTGGTCGGGGTGGACGACCCCCGCTGCGAAAAGATTTACCAGGAGCTCAAGGCCGCGGACGAGCAGGTGGTGATCCCGATCTCCTCGAGCGTGCGCGTCGAAGGCGGAATCTATGCCCGCGACGGCACGCTCTACGACGACGCCTTCGTCGGCGGCGCGGGCGGGCGCGACGTCGCGGTCGCCGACCTGGCGGCGTTCCGTGCGCTGCCCGGAATCCACAACGCCCAGAACGCGGCCGCCGCCTACGCGGCCTCGCTCGCGGCCGGGATCGATCCGAGCGTCGCCATCGCCTGTCTCCGGAGCTTCCCCGGCCTCGCCCATCGCCAGGAGGCCATCGCCATCATCGACGGGATCGCCTACGTCAACGACAGCAAGGCGACCAACGCCGATGCCGCGGCCAAGGCGCTCGCCTGCTATCCGCGCATCTATTGGATCGCGGGCGGGCGGGCGAAGGAGGGCGGGCTCAAGGCGGCCGAGCCCTACTTCGGCCGCGTCCGCCGCGCCTTCCTGATCGGCGAGGCGGCGCCCGCGTTCGCCGCGATCCTCGCAGGCTCGGTCGCGACGACGCAATCGGGCGATCTCGCCTCGGCGGTCGCCGCCGCGCGGGAGGCCGCGCGGGCCGAGGGCGAGGGCGGCGTAATACTGCTCTCGCCGGCGTGCGCCTCGTTCGACCAGTTCGCCAATTTCGAGGCGCGCGGGGAAGCCTTCCGTCAACTGGTCCAGGCGCTGCCCGGAACGCGCTCCGAGCCCGAGGAAATCCCCGTCGCGCCCAAGCGTGCCGGCAATGCGGGCGGCGGGCGCCCGCGACGGGGGCGGCGATGATCCCGTTCGCCCGCACCGACACCAGTTTGCTCGCCCGCTGGTGGTGGACGGTGGACCGCTGGACCCTCGGCGCGGTCGTGATCCTGCTCGCGCTCGGCGCGGTCCTGACCATGGCGGCTTCGCCCGCCGTGGCCGATCGACTCGGCCTCGATCCATTCTACTTCGTCCGCCGCCAGTTCCTGTTCCTCGCGCTCGGCGCCGCGGTGATGCTCGCGGTCTCGTTTCTTTCGCCGCGGGGCGTGAAACGCCTCGGCGCCGCCGTGCTCGTTGCCGCGGTCGCCATTCTGGTGGTCGTGCTGTTCAAGGGGGTCGAGATCAAGGGCGCGGTGCGCTGGATCCAGGTCGCCGGCGTCTCGTTGCAGCCGGCCGAATTCGCGAAACCCGCCTTTGCGGTGGTCGCGGCCTGGTTGTTCGCCCGCCGCCGGATGGACGAGCGCTTTCCCGGCTTCGCGCTGGCGAGCGGGCTCTTTGTTTTGCTCGCCATCTTGTTGCTCCTGCAACCCGACGTCGGCCAGACGCTGCTGATCGCCGCCGTCTGGGGCGTGCAGTTCTTCCTCGCCGGCCTGCCGCTCATTTTGGTGGCGGCGATCGGGATCGGCTTCATCGGCGCGAGCGTCGGCGCCTATTTCGCCTTTTCCCACGTCCAGGCGCGGGTCGACCGCTTCTTCGATCCTTCCGGCGGCGAGGGCTTTCAGGTCGCGCGCGCGTTGGACGCGCTGCGCAACGGCGGCCTGCTCGGCCGCGGTCCCGGCGAGGGTCAGGTCAAGCGCGTGCTGCCGGACGCGCACGCCGATTTCATCTTCGCCGTCGTCGGCGAGGAATTCGGCGCGATCACCGGCCTGATCCTGATCGGCCTGTTCCTGTTCCTGGTTTTGCGCGGTTTCTCCCGCGCCTTTCGCGACTGGGATTTGTTCGTGGTGATCGCGGTCGCGGGCCTTCTCGTCCAGTTCGGCCTGCAGGCGATCATCAACATGGCGTCCGCCATCAACCTGATGCCGCCCAAGGGGATGACCTTGCCGTTCGTCTCCTATGGCGGCTCGTCCACCCTCGGGATCGCGCTCGGCGTCGGCATGGTGTTGGCGCTGACCCGCGAACGGCCGGGCGAGCGAACCGCCGGCCGGAGCGAG
>MIAC01000256.1:5307-8728 GCA_001830475.1 Rhodospirillales bacterium RIFCSPLOWO2_12_FULL_67_15 | reverse complement strand
AATCTTGAGCCGGCGTTCCGCCGACTCCGAGGGCGCGGCGTGCCCCGACAGGGGCGCATCATGTAATGCGCGCGGGGATTCGCCCGCGCGCCCCGATAGGGGCGCAACATTTAATGCGCGCGGGCCCCCGGGCTCTTCGACCCGGGGGTCGCCCGCGCGCGTCACGGTCTCTTCCGCGCGGCGAATCACGTCGGCGATGCCCTTGACCGCCGCTCCGGCCACCAGCGACGCCATCGGCCCCCAGGCCCCGTTCAGACTTCCTTCCGGAACGGCGTTCTCCTGCACGGCGCGGCCCAAGGGACGCCCGTCGGGCGCGCTCACCTCCCAGACGACGCGGACCGGTTGGCGCCCCGCAACTGGCGTCGCCACGGTGACGGAACCGGCGACGATGTAGCGCGCATCCTCGCGCCGGGCGGCCGCGCCGAGCCCGCCCACGACGAACGCGGCCCGCGCCGCGTGGGCGAGCGCCGCATCGCCGTCGCCGGGCGCGCCGCCGACGCGGGCGAGAAAGACCGTCGGCCCGTTCCGCGCCGGAGCCGGGGGCGCGACTCCGGCCCGGGCGGAAGGCGGAGCGGATGGTGGAGCGAGCGCCGCCAAGTCTTCCGCGTTTGGCGCGGCTTTGGTCGGACCGCCGCCGGGCGCGGATGCGCCATAACCAAAAGACCCAGCGGCTTTTTCGGCACCCGGCCTTGCTTCGCCCGCCCCCCGGGACCGGCCAGAGGCCGGCCCGAGGACAGGCTCCGCGGGCTTCGCGAAGGCGGGTCTTTCGTATGGGCGGCCGTCATGCGAAGGCATGCCTACCGGCATGACGCCGCCGGGCGGGACCACGCCCGGGATTTCTCCGGGCCCGTGGCTCACGGCGACCGGGCGCGCTCCGTCGATGAGCGCGACGAACTGGCGCGAGGTTCCGCCGCCGACCTGGGCGATGACGCGGGGATCGCCGTTATCCCAGGCGAATCGGTCACCGGCGACCGGGAGCGTGAAACGACCTGTCTCGCGGCCCAGACGGCGATCGAAGATCTGCCACTCGATGGCGACCACCGACGACGGAGCGGGATCCCGGTTCGGCCCCGCATGCCCGCTGAGCAGGTAACGCCCGCCCCCCGGAGAAGGGCTCGCCGGCACGTTGTAACGGCCGAACGCGTCGACGACGGAACGCTGAAGCAGCTTCGCCATCGGCGCCGGGGTCCCTTCGAGCGGAGCGATTTCGACGCCCTCGGCGGAGGGATCGAAGCGCGCCAGCGCGTCGGGAGGAGGAACCGCCGCCGATGGGGGAGTCGTCGGCCCGGTGACGCACGCGCTCAAGGCCAACGCGACGGCGCCCGCGCCGAACGCGAGAGCGAACGCACGCAGGATGCGCCCTCTTTTCCCGCCGCGCGGGGAATTTTCATTCACCCGAATCCCCATCCGCTCACGTCTCCCGGCCGTCTCAGAACACGATCGCCACGCACGTCACGAGCAGAGCGAGAAGCAGAAACCCCATCAGCATCCACAGGTACGGCATCGCTCCCCTTCGTCCCGCCCCGGTCCCCGTCCGCGCCCGATCGCACCCGGCCGCCGGCCCCCTCCCGATTAACCCACGAGCGCGATCGCCGACAGCTCGCGTCCGTAATCCGCTTCGCCTCGCTTGACGGAGCGGCGATAGCTGAAGAACCGCTTCTCGTCGGCGAAGGTGTCGACGCCGACGCGCGAGACCGCCCCAAGCGCGAGGCGTTGCAACCGCCGAACCATGAAGCCCGGCAGATCGAACTGGAATTTCCCGCTCCGCGCCCCGGCCCGAAACAGATCGTCCGGGTTTATCTCTTGGCGGTCGTCATGCGAACGCATGCCCGGCGGCATGTCGCCGCAGGCGCGTTCGGCGGCGAGCACGGCGTCGCGCAGATCGGCGCCGACCTCGTAGGACGATTGATGGATGCACGGACCGACGACGGCAACGGTGGCGGAAAGCCGGGCGCCGAGCCGCTCCATCGCCCGCGCCGTCGCCTCGAGAATTCCGCCGAGCGCGCCTCTCCAGCCCGCGTGCGCCGCACCGATCACGCCCGCGCCGGCATCCGCGAGCAGGATGGGGGCACAGTCGGCGGTCAGCACCCCGAGCGCGATTCCCGGTCTCCGCGTCACGATGCCGTCGGCCTTGGGCGCGCGCGCGGGCGGCCAAGGATCGTCGGCGACGACGACTTCGGACGAGTGGATCTGATAGACGGTGACGAGCGCCTCGGGGGAAAGTCCGAGCGCGCGCAGCGCGATTGCGCGGTTTTCAGCGACGTGAGCGGGATTGTCGTTGGAACCGAAGCCGCAGTTCAACGACGCATACACGCCTTCGCTGACGCCGCCTTGACGTGTAAAAAACCCATGACGCACGCCGGCGGCCCGCGCCATTTCCTGGGCGGTAATCATGGGGCCGTTTATGAATCATTAACCGAAAATAGGGAAAGCAATTCCAGGGGTTGCCAACAACGCTTTGTCTTTGCATCGTTTTTCGGAAATTTTCCGATTCGGGCCGCTTGCCGCGCGGCCATGCGCCCGCATCGATGCGCGGGCCGATTCGCGCCGCTCGACTCCAAAACTTAGTCGGCGAATCCCGGCGGCGCGGGCAGTGCCGGGTGAAGAAACGCCAGAACCTTGAACAGCGTTCCCATCGCTTCGGGCGAAGTCAAGCGATGCAACGCGAGTTTCACGTCGCGCGCGACGTCCGGCGGGGCCGTTCGCATCAGAGCCTCGGCCCGCGCGTCGATGCCGAGGCGCCCGAGAAACGCGCCCTGCGGCACCGGCCCGAGCGCGCGCACCCCGGCGCGGGCGCCGACGTGGGCGAGCGCGGCGAAATCCACGTGTGCGGTGAGATCGGCCTCGCCCGGCGCGCCCAGCGGATCGTCGTAACCGTGCGCGCGCACCGCCTGAAGCGTGTCTCCGGGCGCGCTTTGCTCGGGGCCGTAATCGACGATCAAGGCCGCGCCGCCCGCGCGCGCGATGCGTTCGGCGACGAGGCCGGCGACGGCGCACGCCGCCGGGGAAACCTCGACCACGCCGTCTTCGGGCACGTCGCCCAAGGCATCGTCCCAGGTAGGCGGGACCAGCGGCTGGCGCACATCCGACAGCGCGAACACGAAGCGCCCGTCCTCGGTCGCGTCGACGAGCCGTTCATGCCAGCCGTCGGGCGCGCGTTTGAATTGGCGCACCGGCATGGCGTCGAAGAATTCGTTGGCGAGCACGATCAGCGGCCCTTCGGGCACCTCGCCGATCCAGTCGTGCCATTCGACCGCGACCTGGGGCGCGCGCGCGGCCATCGTGTCCTTTTGGCGCGCGCGCAAGACCGGGCTGACCTCGACGAAATGGACGCGGGCGGCGGCGGCAAACCCGGGAACGACGCGGGCGGCGGCGAGCGCGTCGGCCATCAGCGTTCCCCGTCCCGGCCCGAGCTCGACCA
>MIAC01000256.1:1401-5268 GCA_001830475.1 Rhodospirillales bacterium RIFCSPLOWO2_12_FULL_67_15 | reverse complement strand
GCGCCGACCACAAGCCGAGCAGCTCGCCGAACATTTGCGACACTTCGGGCGAAGTGATGAAATCTCCGCGCGCGCCCAGAGGATCGCGGGTGGCGTAATAGCCGAGCGCCGGGTGGGCGAGCGCGTCTTCCATGAATTCCGCGACGGTCAAGGGGCCGTCGGCGGCGATGCGCCGACGCAGATGTTCGGCGATCGTGGCGGCCTCGGTCTTCACGTTCCTTCCTTTCGCCGCAAGCCCCGCGCGATCAGCACCGCCCCGATCGCCACCATCGGCAGCGACAGCCATTGCCCCCAGGTGGTGCCGAGGGCGAGAAAGCCGATATGGGCGTCGGGTTCGCGGAACATCTCGCCGACGATCCGGGCGAGACCGTAGCCAGCGATGAAAACGCCGGCGAGCAGCCCCGGCCGCGCCCGCACGGATTCGCGCCGTTGCAGGACGTGGAGAACCGCGAACAAGAGCAGGCCTTCGAGCGCGGCCTGGTAAATCTGGCTCGGATGCCGCGCGAGCGGCCCGCCGCGGGGAAAGACCATCGCCCAGGGCACGTCGGCGACGCGGCCCCACAGCTCGCCGTTGATGAAGTTGGCGAGGCGGCCGAGAAAGAGGCCGATCGGGGCGGCGCAGGCGAGCCGGTCGGCGAACGGCAACGCGGCCAGCCCGCGCCGGCGCACGAAGGCGATTCCGCCTAAGGCGACGCCGAGAATACCGCCGTGGAACGACATGCCGCCCTGCCAGACGGCAAAAATTTCAATCGGATTCGCGACGTAATAGCCGGGTCGATACAACAGCACGTAGCCGAGCCGCCCGCCGAGGACGACCCCGAGCGTCGCCCAGAGGAGAAAATCGTCGACGTCCTCGGGCTCGGAAGCGACCGGCGGCTTGGCGGTTAGCGCGCGCATGTACCGCCAGCCGAGAAGTAGCCCGCCGATGTAGGCGAGCGCGTACCAGCGGATGGCGAACGGCCCGATCGCGACCAGCACCGGATCGAAGGCGGGAAAGGGCAGCGCGAACAACACGATTCACCGGTGCGGATCGGCGGCGGCGAGATAGTCGCGCACATAGCGCGTGATGCCGTCTTCGAGCGCGGCGAAGGGCCGGCCGTAGCCGGCGGCGCGAAGGCGGTTCATCCGCGCTTCGGTTAAATATTGGTATTTGTCGCGCAAGGACTCGGGCATCGGCACGTAGTCGATCTTGGGTTTCTTGCCGAGCGCGGCGAAGACCGCGCCCGCGAGATCGGCGAACGACCGGGCCTTGCCGGTGCCGCAGTTGAACAGGCCGGAAACGCCCGGATTGTCGAGCAGCCAGAGCACGATCTCGACGCAATCGCCGACCCAGATAAAGTCGCGCATTTGCCCGCCATCGGCGATGTCGGGGCGGTGGGACTTGAACAGCCGGGCCGGGCGCCCTTGCGCGATTTGCTCGTAGATTTGCACCGCGACGCTTTTCTGCCCGCCCTTGTGGTACTCGTTGGGACCGTAGACGTTGAAGAACTTGAGCCCCGCCCATTGCGGCGGCGCGGCCTCGCGCGCGGCCAACAGGCGGGCGACGCGCCGGTCGAAAAGATTCTTGCTCCAGCCGTAAGCGTTGAGCGGACGGAGCGCCGCCAGCGCCGCCGGGCTCGTGTCGTCGTCGAAGCCTTTGCCGCCGTCGCCGTAGGTCGCGGCCGAGGAGGCGTAGATCAGCCGAACCTGGTTCAGCGCGCACCAGCGCCAAAGCTCGTGCGAGAGACGATAGTTGTTGGCGACGATCCGGTCGGCGTCGGTCTCCACCGTCGAGGAGATCGCGCCCATGTGGATCACCGCCTCGACGTCGGCGGGATGGCGGTCGAGAAAGGCGAACATCTCCTCGGGCGGAACGATGTCGATCAGTTCGCGCTTGGCGAGGTTCAGCCATTTGACGCCGTCGCGCAGCCGGTCGCAGACCAGGACCGAACCGGGCCGGCGATCGTCCAGCGCCGCAACGATGTTCGAGCCGATGAAGCCGGCGCCGCCGGTGACGACATACATGACGTGGGGATGCCCCGCTTCGATGAAGGTCCGAAATCCTCGGGCGTTTATAGGCCGAAGGCCCGGACGGCGGCAAGGCGACGGCGGGCATGGAAAACATCGCCGGAAACGGCTTTAGGTATGATACGAGTCATTTCGATCATCCCCTCAAGGAGAGACCCCCATGCAGACCCGCAATCGCGTGCTCGACGACATCGCCAAGATGACCGGCGGCGCCGCCAGCGTGCTGGCCGGCGTCAAGGACGAGATCGAGGCGCTGGCGCGGGCGCGCCTGGAGCGCCTGCTCGCCGCCATGGACCTGGTGACGCGCGACGAGTTCGAGGCGGTCCGCGCCATGGCCGTCAAGGCCCGCGCCGAACAGGAGCGGCTGGCCGCCCGGCTCGAAGCGCTGGAATCGTCCCGTCCCCGGGCGCGCAAGCGCCAACGAACATAGACCCGGCGGCGAACCAAGCGCCCGGTTTATCGTCTTGGCGGCTTTCGCCGCCCGGGCGCGGTCCCGCCGATAGGCGGGCCAACCAAGGTCCCGCCGAATGCCGTAAACCCGGCGGCGCCGTTCCCCGCAAAAGATTCGCATTTGCGCGCGGCGTTGTCATGTCCGCGCGCCTCGCCGGCCGCGGCCGCGCCGCCCGGTGTCCAAATCCGCTCCGCTTCAAATCCTCGAATCGCGCCAGCAGCTTGAGTCCCTTTTTCCACAAGATCCGCTTGTGGATTGTTGCTCGAATTCCGTCCGCCCTTGCGTTCAATTCCCGGTTTATGGCAGGGTAGCCCTAGTATCGAGGGAGGGGGGATTCTACAAAATGTCGTGGCCACCCCAATATCTTGTAGCCACACGAGTTTCCTTCTCGCCCCGCACCGGGCCGCCCCCCTTCGGTCCAACCGTCCTCACCCGCACGAACAAGGAGACCCGGGCATGACCATCTCTCCTGCGACGGGCGAGAGGACATCGATCAATCCGCTCGACATGATCGAACGGATTGTCGAGGTCAACGAGTGGACCTTCGACCGGCGCAACGAACAGGAAATGGCGGCCCAGGCGCCCGGGCGCTGGTGCGATTACAGCCTCTATTTCTCGTGGAACGAGGAATTGGGGGCGATGCACTTCACCTGCGCCTTCGACATGCGCGTGCCCGAAGAAAGGCGGCGCGAAGTGCGCGAGCTGCTCGCGCTGATCAACGAGAAGCTCTGGCTCGGCCACTTCGGCCTGTGGCAGGACGAAGGGCTGCCGATGTTCCGCCATGCCCTGCCGCTGCGCGGCCTCAACGGCCCGAGCGCGGAATTGATCGAGGACCTATTGGACACCGCCCTGGTCGAGTGCGAACGTTTCTATCCCGCCTTCCAGTACGTCATCTGGGGAGGAAAATCCCCGTCCGACGCGCTCGCCGCCGCGCTCGTCGAAACCATGGGCGAGGCGTGAGCGCCGGTCCTTTTCGCGTCCTGCTCGTCGGTTGCGGCAAGATGGGGAGCGCCCTTCTCGCCGGATGGATCGAACGCGGCTTTCCGCCCGAAGACGTCGCCGCCGTCGAGCCCGATCCGGCCAACGCCGAAGCCGCCCGGCGTCTCGGCGTCGCCGTCGCCGGCGATATCGGCCGCATTCCGGACGGCTTCGTGCCCGACATGGTCGTCATCGCGCTCAAGCCGCAGACGACCGATGCGGGCGTCCCCGCCTACCGTCCCTTGGCCGAAAAAGGCGCGGCGTTTCTTTCCATCGCCGCCGGACGGCCCATCGCTTATTTCGAGCGCCTGCTCGGCCCTGGCGCCCAGGTGTTGCGCGCCATGCCCAACACCCCCGCCGCCGTGCATCGCGGCATCACGGTCGTCACCGCCAACGCGCGCGCCGACGCGCGCGCCCGCGCCCGCGCCGAA
>MIAC01000256.1:828-1390 GCA_001830475.1 Rhodospirillales bacterium RIFCSPLOWO2_12_FULL_67_15 | reverse complement strand
CGCCGTCGGCACGGTGGAATGGGTCGAGGACGAATCGCTGATCGACGCGGTCACCGCCGTTTCCGGCAGCGGCCCGGCCTATGTCTTCCTGCTCGCCGAAAGTCTGGCCGAAGCCGGCCGCGCCGCGGGTCTGCCCGCGGCGCTCGCCGCGCGCCTCGCGCGGGCGACGGTTTCCGGATCGGGCGAGCTGCTTCACCGGTCGAACGAGAGTCCCGAGCGGCTTCGCCAGAACGTCACCAGCCCGGGCGGCACCACCGCCGCCGCGCTCGGCGTGCTGATGGCCGAGGACGGCCTGAAACCCTTGCTGATCCGCGCGGTCGAGGCGGCGACCCGGCGCTCGCGCGAACTCGCCGGCTGACGGCCGGGGCGCCCCGGTAGGGGCGCATCATTTAATGCGCGCGGGGATTCGCCCGCGCGGCCCTCGCTTCGTCTGGCGGTCGGGGCCGTTTTCCGCGATAATCGCCAATCCGAGGGAGGTTCCGGTGGCGAAAACGCGGGCATCGAGAGCCAAGCGCAAGGGCAGGCGGCGCGGCGGGACGAAGGGAGAGGACCGGATTGTCGC
>MIAC01000256.1:0-811 GCA_001830475.1 Rhodospirillales bacterium RIFCSPLOWO2_12_FULL_67_15 | reverse complement strand
TCGCCGAACGCGGCTGGCGATCGCTCACCCTCGACGACGTGGCCGAGCGCGCAGGGCTAGACGTGGCCGCGGTGCGCGCCCTATACCCCAAGCGCGACGCCCTGCTCGAGGCCTTCTTTCGCGAGGTGGACGACAAAGTCGCGGCGGAAGGAACCTATTCGCCCGACGATCCGAATTCCGCCCGCGATCGTCTGTTCGACGTGCTCATGCGCCGCTTCGATGCGCTCAATGCCCATCGCGCCGCGATGGTCGCGCTGACGCGCGATCTCCCGTTCGACCCGCCGGGCGCGGCCCGGGCGGCCTGCCGGATTTGCCGCGCGCTCAAAGGCGCGCTGGAAACCGCGGGGCTTTCGTCCCAAGGTCCGCTCGGGTGTCTGCGCCTCAACGGCTTGGTCGCGATCTATCTCTACGCGCTGCGCGTCTGGCTTTCCGACGAAACGTCCGACCTCAGCCCGACCATGGCCGCCCTCGACAAGGGCCTCCGGGCGGCCGAAAGCGCGATGGCAATACTCGGGGTTCTTGCCCCGGGAGCCTCCGGCGGCGCAGGCCGCCCGAACCAAAGACCGGACGATCCCACGCCCCGCCGGCCGTCGCCCAAGCCATCGACCTAGGGTCTCGCCTCTTCCGCCTTATTACCCCTAACCCCTTGCTGGGATTGTATTATATTGCGTTTGCGAACATTTTTATTGTGCAGTGCAATAATTTTTCTTGACTTTATGAAAATAGAGGCGTAAATAAGGCTCACGATCCAGTTTGCGCTGCACAACAAACCCACTAGGAGCTCCCCATGCAAACCGATTTCTTCAAGACC
>MIAC01000255.1:0-2990 GCA_001830475.1 Rhodospirillales bacterium RIFCSPLOWO2_12_FULL_67_15 | reverse complement strand
CTCGCCGCCCTCGATGGTGATGAGCTTGCCCGGGGTCATGGGCGATCAGCCGGCTTCGCCCCAAAGAATATGCTTGAGCGCCGTCTTGAGCCGCCCGGCGAGGCCGAGGCGATCGACCGATTCGCCAGCGGTCAGCGGGAACTCCATCGGCGCGCGGCCGGGAACGGCGACGGTGAGCACAGCCAGCCGCTGGCCCTTGGCGATCGGCGCCGGAATCGGCCCCTGGTAGCCGACCTTGACCTTCATGTCCCGGCGCTGGGCGCGCGGCAGCGTGAGCGTCAGGTCGGCGCCGATCGTGAGGGGCACCTTCGCCGCCTCGCCGAGCCAAACCTCGGCCTCGGCGACCGTTTCGCCCGCCTTGAGGAGCGCATAGTTGTTGAACTCGCGGAAGCCCCACTCCAGCAGCCGTTCCGCTTCGCGGCTGCGCTCGTTCATGCTTTTCAAGCCGGTGACCACCAGGATCAGCCGCCGCTCCCCGCGCTTCGCCGACGCCGTCAGGCTGAAACCCGTTTCCTGGGTGTGGCCGGTCTTGATGCCGTCGACGCCGATGTCCTTGTAGAGCAGCGGATTACGGTTGCCCTGGGCGATGCCGTTGTAAGTGAAGCTGCGCTCGGCATAGACCTTGTAGTGTTCGGGAAAGTCGCGGATCAGCCGGACCGAGAGGAGCGCCAAGTCGCGCACCGTCATGTGGTGATCCGGGTCCGGCCAGCCGGTGGTGTTGATGAAATTGGAATCCTCGAGGCCGAGGGTCTTGCCGAGCGCGGTCATTTCCTCGGCGAAGGCGCGCTCGCTCTGCGCGAGCCCCTCCGCCAGAACGATAGAGGCGTCGTTGCCCGACTGCACCACCACGCTGCGCAGAAGATCCGCGATCTTCACCCGCTCGCCGGGATTGAGAAACATGGTCGAGCCGCCGCTTTTCGCGCCGCCCTTGCGCCAGGCGTTTTCGGAAACCGAGAAGGTGTCCTCGAGCGCGAGGCGATTCTCGGCGAGGCGCCGATAGACCAGATAGGCGGTCATGATCTTGCTCATGGACGCGGGCGGGATGCGCTTGTCGGCGTCCTTCTCGAACAGGATTCCGCCGGTCGCGAAATCCATCAGGATCGCCTCGCGGGCGACGGTCTCGGAGGCGTTGGCCGGACGCGCGCCCAAGGACACGAACGCGGCCAGGACCAAGGGGATGGCGCGAAAACGGAGAGAAGAGCCGGTCATCGAGGAAAATCCGTCGGGCGAAAACAGTTCCGCGAACCTTGGCAGGGGCGGACGCGTTCGGCAAGAGGCGCGCTGGGGATCAATCCACCACGACGCGCGCGTCGGGATAGCCGGAACGGATCACGGAATCGAGGAATCGGTCGGCCTCCTCGACCGAGGCGATCGGGCCGAGCCGGACGCGGAAGACGTCGCGGCCGTTGACGAGAACCGGACTGACCGCGACCGGCCCCACCCCGGCGAGCCGGGCGCTGGTCTTGTGGGCGTTGTCGAAATTGCCGAAGGCTCCGGCCTGGACGTAGATCCGGGTCGCCCGGGCCGCGCCTTGGGTGAGCATCCCGGCCTTGGCCGCGGCCGGCGGCCGCTGAGGCCTCGAAGCTTCCCTGAGCGGCGTGTCGGTCACCACGACGCGCGACGCCGTCGGTTTCAGTTGCGGCGCGATTTTCGCGCCGGGCGGCGGCGCGAGTTCCTCTCGCGCCACTTCGGCCTTGGGCAATTGCGCGACCATGAGCGTTTTGTCCTTCACGGCCTCAGGTCCTGGAAGGACGCGGGCGTTGGCGACGGCGCCGCGCTCTTTGAGCCGCTCGGCGATCTCGCGGCTTTCCTCGGCCAGGATCTGAACGCGGACCCGTCCCGTCCCTTTGCCCTCGAGGCCGAGGAGCTGCGCGCTCCGGCGCGAGAGATCGAGGATCCGCCCGGCGACGAAGGGCCCGCGGTCGTTGACCCGCACGATCAGGCTGCGGCCGTTCTCCAGGTTGGTGACGCGCGCCAGGCTCGGCAGCGGCAACGTCTTGTGCGCCGCCGTCACCTCGTTCATGTCGTAGGTTTCGCCGTTGGCGGTCGCACGGCCGTGAAAATCCGCTCCGTACCAGGAGGCGATGCCGGTTTCGTCGTAGCCGTAGTCCTCGACCGGGGTGTACCAGACGCCGTTCATCTGATAGGGCTCGCCGACCTTGTAGACCCCGCCCGGGGGGCCGTCGCGCATCTTCTTCGCGGTGTGGAGAAGAAAATTCGTCTCGGCGCAGGCCGAAAGACCCAGCGCGAGAACGAAGGACAGAAGCAGGCGCGGCAAAGCTGATGAGAGCACGGTCGCGGATCCTAACACCATCGGCCGAATATTCGAGAATCGCGGGGAAAGTCCTAACAAAGTCTTACTTCGGCGTCCGGCCGTCGCCGATGTGGTCGGCGAGCGAGCCGACCGCGATGGCGAAGAAGGTCGAGCGGTTCCATTTCAGGATGGTGCGGTAGTTGTCGTAGACGAGAAAAGCGGGGCCCTTGTCCTCTTCCGCCCGCACCACCGAGGCCTTGAGGGCGCGGGCGGGAAGCGGGTTGCCGTCGGTGCGCGTCAGCCCGAGCGCGCTCCACTCGGCCAGCGTCTTGACCACCCCGGTGCCGATCAGCCGGGCGTCGAATCCTTCCGGCAATCTCGCCGCGCGGCCCCAGGTCTCGTCGCCTTTCCAGCCCGAGCGCTTGAGGTAGTTGGCGGCGGACGCGAGCACGTCGGGGCGGCTGTCCCAGAGATCGATGCGTCCGTCGCCGTCGTGATCGACGGCATAAGAGCGGAACGACGACGGCATGAACTGGGTCTGGCCCATGGCTCCGGCCCACGAGCCGATCATGCGTTCGGGCGTGACATGGCCGCGGTCGATGATCTCGAGGGCGAGGATCAGCTCACGGCGGAAGTAGGCGGCGCGCCTCCCGTCGTAGGCGAGCGTGGCGAGCGCGGCGACGACGGGAAAGCCGCCGGTCAAGCGGCCGAAGTCCGATTCCACCCCCCAGAAGGC
>MIAC01000254.1:4354-8017 GCA_001830475.1 Rhodospirillales bacterium RIFCSPLOWO2_12_FULL_67_15 | reverse complement strand
AAGCAATCATCGGCAATGTCCTGACGGGGATGTCGGCCGCGCCCGACGGCGGCGGACCCGGCGCCGCGCCGCCAGGGGAGACGCCGGCGAAGACGATGCGCTGGGCGGCCGAGTGGAGCGCGATGGCGCTCGGGCCTGTCCGCCGGGGGTGGGCGGCCTGGGCGCGAATCTCCGCCGAGTTGGAAGACGGGATTCCCCGTTCGGCTCATGTCACGATCGGCCTGTGCGGAGCCATGGTGGTCGCGTTCGCGCTGTGGGCGACGCTCAGTACGCTCGATGTCGTCAGCATGGTGACGGGCGAGGTGATTCCTTCGTCCCAGGTCAAGTCGATCCAGCATCTCGAAGGCGGCATCGTCCGCGAGATCTTCGTCAAGGAAGGCGAGGCGGTGAAGCAGGATCAGCCGCTCGTCGCGCTCGAACCGACCGTGAGCGGAGCGGACGTGGGCGAGCTGAAGGTCCGCCTCACCTCTCTCGGCGCCGATCTCGCGCGTCTGGATGCGCTGAGCCGGGGGCGCGCCCAGCCCTCGTTCGCCCCCGAGTTCGTCCGCGACCACCCCGAACTCGCCCGACAGTCCCAGAAGCGATTCGAATCGCAGAAGACCCGCCATGAAAGCGAGGTCAAGCGCCAGGAGGAAATCATCGCGCAACGGGTGCACGAGATCCGTGAAATCACGTCGCGCATCGCCAGCAGCAAGCAAGGCCTCAAGCTCGTCCGCGAACAGATCGCCATCAGCGAGTCCCTGCTCGTCGACCAAATCGCCAGCCGGTTCCAGCACCTCGACCTCTTGAAGGAGGCGCAAAAGCTCCAGGGGGCGATCGAATCCGACTCGGCCGGCCTCGAGAAGACCCAGTCCGCGCTGAAGGAAGCCCAAGCCGAGTTCAGCAAAATCAAGAGCGCCTTCAGCGAGGAAATCCAGAAATCCCATGACGAGGCTCGGCTCAGCTTCGACGAACTCAGCCAGCGGCTTCGCAAGTTCGAGGATAGCCTCAAGCGAACCATCGTCCGCTCTCCGGTCGATGGGGTGGTCAAGACCCTGAAGGTCGCCACCGTGGGGGGCGTCTTGCGCCCGGGCGAGCTGCTCGCCGACATCGTTCCGGCCGACGACCATCTCGTGATCGAGGCGAAGTTGCCGACCAGCGATATCGGATATGTCGTGGTGGGCCAAACCGCCATCGTCAAGCTCGCGACCTCCGATGCCATCCGCTACGGTAATTTGAAGGGCAGCGTGATCGTCGTCAGCCCCGACGCCCTGGTGACGAGCGACGGCAGGCCGTTCTACAAGGTGCGCATCGCGACCGAGCGCGATCACTTCCAGCAGGGTCAGTACAAGTACACCCTCGTCCCGGGCATGCAGGTCGTCGCCAGCGTTCAGATCGGGACGCGCACCGTGCTCGAGTACCTCATCGATCCGGTCCGCTATTCCATGGGGCAGGCCGCGCAAGAGCGATAGCAGGCTGCGGTTAGATAGGATCGTCATGCCCGGCCTTGTGCCGGGCATCCACGCCTTCAAAGCCGAGGAAATCCGAAGACGTGGATGGCCGGGACAAGCCCCCGGGTCACAGCCCGGGGGCAAGCCCGGCCATGACGGAGGATGGCGTCAACGCAATTGCAACCTGCGATAGAGCGGGCGCAACGCGCGGACGGGTCGCGCCTACGCCACCTTCTCGATCCGCACCGCGCCGTGCTCGACCAGCATGGTCCGGTTGAGGAGCTTGACGCAGGCATAGACCGCCTGGATCGCCGGCGCCGGCGTGCCGGTGAGCTTGGCCATCTCCAGGATCGAGCCGATCAGCGCCTCGGTTTCGAGCGAGCGGCCGGCCTCGACGTCCTGGAGCATGGACGTCTTGTGCGCGCCGACCGCCTCGGCGCCCTCGATCCGCTTGTCGATCGAGTGACGGAAGGCGACGCCGAGCTTCTCGGCCACCGCCTGCGCCTCCTTCATCATCTCGCCCGCGAGCTGGCGCGTCTCGGGGAACCGGCAGATGTCGGCCAGCGTCGCGTGCGAAAGCGCGCTGATCGGGTTGAAGGACAGATTGCCCCACGCCTTGAGCCAGATCTCGGAGCGGATGTCGGGCAGCACCCGGGACTTGAGCCCGGCGGCGACCAGGACGTCGTGCAGCCGTTTCACCCGTTCGGTTTCCCGGCCGTCGAGCTCGCCGATCGGGAAACGGTCGCCCTCGACGTGGCGGATCACGCCCGGCTCGACCACCTGGGCGGCGGGATAGACGACGCAGCCGACGATCCGTTCGGGCGCGATCTTGCGCGCGAGTACGCCGGAAGGATCGAGGCTTTCCAGCTGGTGGCCTTCGTGCGGTCCGCCGAGGCGCTGGAAATACCACCACGGCAGGCCGTTCTGGACCGTCATCACCATCGTTTCCGGCCCCAGCACGGCCTCGATCTCGCGCGCGGCCTGTTCGAGGAAGTGCGCCTTGACCGAGAGGATGACGAGATCCTGCGGCCCCGCCTCGGCCAAGCTCGCAACCGCCTTGACCGGAGCTACGAATTCCTTGCCGTTCTCCCAGATCAGCTTGAGGCCCTTGTCGCGGATGGCGGCGAGGTGGCGGCCGACGTCGACCACCGTCACCGGGTTGCCGGCGCCCGCGAGCTTGGCCGCCATCAGGCCGCCGATCGCGCCCGCGCCGACGACGCAGATGCGCATCGGCTGGGGCGGGCCGGCGCCGAGAAACTCGCTCGGGACTTCCTGGTCGAGCGGATTGCGCAACGTGCCGATGCCCTCGATCGAGATTTAGACGACGTTGTGGGCTTCCTTCATCGCGCCGACGCCGACCGAGGTGCCGCAGGCGATCACGTCGCCCGGCATCAGGGTCATGTCCTTGGACAAGAGGCTGACGAGCTTGACCGGCGGCAGGATCATGTCGGCGACGGGATAATTCTGCTTCTCGACCCCGTTGAGCACGGTCCGGACCGAAAGCGTGGCGGGATCGAGCCCGGTCGCGATCGCGGGGCCGAACACGCCGAAGGTGTCGTGGCTCTTCGCCCGCGTCCATTGGGCGAAGGCCGGGTTCTTGGTGAGGGTGTCGGCGGCGGTGACGTCGTTGATGCAGGTGTAGCCGAAGATGCACCCGGCCGCCTCGGCCTCGCCCGCGTTGGAACAGCGCTTGCCGATGACGATGCCGAGCTCGCCTTCGTAGACGATCTTGCCGCTGTAGCCCTGGGGCCGCCGGATCGGCTCGCCGGCGGCGAGATAGGAGCTCGCCGCCTTGACGAGATAGAGCGGCTCGTCGGGTATGGCCGCCTTGAGCTTCGCGGCCAAGGCGTGGAAGTTGTTCCAGAGCGCGATCATCTTGCCGGGCACGCACGGCGTCAGCAGCTTCACCGCCGCAAGCGCGATGGTCGCCCCGGTCGGCTTCGGATTCGAGAACATGTCGCCGGAATGAACCGCGATGGAATCGTCCTCCAAGGTCCCGAAACCGATCCCGCCCTTGTGCTCGAACCTCACCCATTGGGTCATGTGCGATCCTCCCGTTATGCGGCTCCGGCTTGGGCCGGCCCGCCCGTTCGGCATTATTCTCCAACGTGGCCCGGGGCGTCGCAAGAGCGGGCCGATAGGCCAACGCCCGAGCGTTGGATTAGCGTTCGATGAATTAGGGAACTTTCGAGTACTCCCCAATCCGTCACCCCGGGCAAGCCGCGCATATGCG
>MIAC01000254.1:2143-4347 GCA_001830475.1 Rhodospirillales bacterium RIFCSPLOWO2_12_FULL_67_15 | reverse complement strand
CCGGGGTCCATGCCACCGCCTAAATCCTGGACCCCGGCTCTCGCGGCGCTCGGCCGGGGTGACGATTGGGGGATGGGCCCTAGACCTTGCCCTCGCTGTCGTGGACGGATTGGATCAGAACCTGCCGGACCAATCCCTTGCCGAGCGTCTTGTCGGCCACGTACTGGATCCGATCCCTCAGGAGATCGAGATCGATATGGTCCACTTCGCGGAGAAGCCTGGGCAGGAAATCGTGCAAGTCCGTGACCAGGGCGCTCGTGAGCCGGATCATCCGTTTCCGGACAGCCTCGGCGTCCTTTTCGTTGGCGACTTCCAGCTTGGCCGAGATCTGAACGACCGATCGCGGCCGGGCGTCCTGAATGATGACGACATTGATCGGATCGAGATCCAGGTAGCGGGGCTGATCGCCTCGGCGCGGCGCGGGCGCTTCTTCTCCGGCAACCTCCTCCGGGGCGAAGGGGCCGAGCTGCATCCACTTCATTAACCCGATGCCCCCGCCGGCAAGCAAGAAGATCACGGCCAAGGCAGGCACAATAAACTTTTGCATCGGGAAACCTTATACTATTTCCACCCTAATTATCGGTAACCGCCGCAGGCCTGAATATCCGATCGGTCAAAAATGCCGCCAACCGGTCCGCGGGAGCGGGTACGGCTTGCCATCGGCGCCCCTCACCCGCACCCGCACCGCGCGGCCGCCGGCGCCGGCGATTCGGCCGATCCGGGTGAGGGAAAGAGCAAGCGCGCGGGCGAGCGCGCGGATGCGGGGCCGCTCTGCCTCGGGCGCGGTGAACACGAGCTCGTAGTCGTCGCCGCCGGCGAGAACGTCGGCGAGAAGCCCGGGCTCGGCGCGAAGGGCCGCCCGCGCCGCCGGCGACAGCGGAAGCGCCGCGGCTTCGATCACCGCGCCGACGCCGGACGTTTCGCAAATGTGGCCGAGATCGGCGACCAGCCCGTCGGAAACGTCGATGGCCGCGCGCGCTACGCCGGCCAGGCGCCGGCCGAGGGCGATCCGCGGGTTCGGACGGTGGTAGCGTTCGACGAGGAAACGAGCGTGCCGGGCGGCGACGCGAAGTTCGCCCTTGAGGACGCGAAGGCCGAGCGCGGCGTCGCCGACGGTGCCGGAAACGTACACGTCGTCGCCGACCCGCGCGCCGGTCCGGCGAAGCACGGCCCCCTTCCCCACAATCCCCAGCGCGGTGACGGTGAAGCTCGCGGGACCGGGAGTAACCACCGTATCTCCGCCGGCGAGGGTGACGCCGAATCTTCGTTGCTCGCTGTGAAGCGCGCGGGCGAAGCGTCCGATCCAGGCGGCGCGGGTTCCGCGCGCGAAGGCGGCGGCGAGCAGGTACCAGCGGGGCTCCGCGCCCATGGCGGCGAGGTCGGACAAATTGGCGCGGAGCAGCTTGGGCGCGATGTCCTCAGGGCTCGCGCCTTCGAGGAAATGCACGCCCTCGACCAGGCAATCGGTGGTGGCGACCAGACGTTGGCCCCGGGGAAGGTCGAGCACGGCGGCGTCGTCGGTGAGCGCGAACGCGCCCGTCTCGCCCGCCGCGAGCGGGCGGAAGAAGCGCGCGATCAGCGCGAACTCATCCGGCTCATGCCGTTTTTTCCGCGCCATGGATGTCTCCGCCGCGCAAGGTCCGCGCCAAGCGATCGAGCACGCCGTTGACGAGCGCCGGTTCGCGCCCGGCGAAGAAGGCGTGCGCCAATTCGACGTATTCGTCGATGACCGTGGCGGCGGCCACATCGGGCCGCGCCGCGAGCTCGAAGGCGCCCAAGCGCAAAATCGCGCGCAGCACGGCCTCCATGCGATCGAGCGGCGTGCCGTCCGGGGCGAGCGCCGCCTGGATCGTCGTGTCCATGTCCGCCTTTCGTTCCGCGACCCCGCGCACCAGTTCCTCGAGAAAGATAAGATCGGGCGCGACCAGGGGCTCGTTTTCCGCCGCCTCGCCGCCCGCGCCGTGAATCTCGGTCACCCTCCAGCGCCGGGCGAGAAAATCCGCGAGGACCCCGGTTGCCGGAATGCCGGTGAATTCCATTTCGTAGAGCGCCTGCACGGCGGCGAGCCGGGCGGCGCTGCGCCGGCCGCCGGCTTGGCCGACGCCGCGGCCCCGATCGCTCATCGCAAGCTCGTTTTCAGGGCCATCATGCCGAGACAGGCCCGGGCGGCCTCGGCGCCCTTGTTCTTCTTGTCCGGCGCGGCG
>MIAC01000254.1:1138-2129 GCA_001830475.1 Rhodospirillales bacterium RIFCSPLOWO2_12_FULL_67_15 | reverse complement strand
AACCGACGGCGAGACCGTCTTCAAGCGAGAGATTCATCAAGCCGCGGCTCGCTTCGCGGCAGATGTGATCGTAGTGATCGGTCTCGCCCTGGATGACGCAGCCGAGCGCGATATAGCCGCCGATGCCGCGTCCGCGTTTCGAGCGGGCGACCAGGCGGATCGCGCCCGCGACCTCGAACACGCCGGGCACCGCGAGCCGCTCGTAGGGCACGCCGGCCGCATCCAGCACCGCGCCCGCGCCGCGCGCCAGATCGTCGGCGATCTCGGGATAGAAGCGGGATTCGACGATCAGAACGGGCAAAACGTCCTTGCGGCCTTCCTTCGCCCGCCGACCTGCCTTCGCCGAAGCGAAGCCGCTTCGGCTTCGCGCAGGCAGGAGCGGGCTTCGCGAAGGCGGGTCCTTGCGGCGCGAACGGGAAACGGCGCGGGGCATGCCTCAAGCTCCCTTGCCGCGAAGCGGGCGCTGGCCGGCGATCGTGAGCCCCCAGCCTTCGAAGCCGATGAGGGTGCGCTTGGTGTTGGAGAGCAGCGTCATCTCCTTGACCCCGAGATCGAGCAGGATTTGCGCGCCGACGCCGTAGTCGCGCAGCTCCCGGCCCTCCGGCTTGAGGTTGTCCTTCTTCGCCCGCACCCGGTCGGAGAGCGCGGCGCGGTGGGGCTCGCGGATCAGGACGATGACGCCGCGGCCCTCCTCGCCGATCAGGCGCATGGCCCGGTGCAGGTCCTCGGCCTTGCCGGCGGCGGTGTCGCCGAGCACGTCGTCGAGCACGTTGAGGGCGTGCATCCGCACCGGAACCGGACCGCCCGCGGCGAGGTCGCCCTTCACCAGGGCGATATGCTCGGCGTACGCCACCTTGTTGACGTAGACCATCATCCGGAACGTGCCGCCGTAGAGGCTCTCGAAATCGGTTTCCAGGGTCCGCTCGACGATGCGGTCGTGACGGAGCCGATGCGCGATCAGATCGGCGATGGTCGCGATCTTGAGATTGTG
>MIAC01000254.1:172-891 GCA_001830475.1 Rhodospirillales bacterium RIFCSPLOWO2_12_FULL_67_15 | reverse complement strand
CGATGTCGGCGGGGCCCTTGCCCGGATCGATGGCGACGGCGATGGTGCGGGCGCGGTCGGAAGCCGAGATGCCGGTGGTGACGCCTTCGCGCGCCTCGATCGAGACCGTGAAGGCGGTCTGGTGGCGCGAGGCGTTGTGGCGCGCCATCGCCGGCAACTTCAATTCGGCGACGCGCCTGGACGTGAGCGAGAGGCAGATCAGGCCGCGTCCGTATTTGGCCATGAAGTTGATCGCTTCCGGCGTCGCCATCTGCGCCGGAACGACGAGGTCGCCCTCGTTTTCGCGTTCTTCGTCGTCGACGAGGACGAACATGCGGCCGTTGCGGGCCTCCTCGATGATCTCCTCGATCGACGACAGATATTGCCGGTATGGCATGGCCGATTATTCCCTGCCCAGGAGGCGCGCAACATACCGTGCGAGGGGGTCTATTTCCAGATTGACGAAATCGCCGGGCGCGAGCGCGCCGAGGGTGGTCGTCTTGCGGGTGTGCGGGATCAGATTGACGCCGAATTCGCCTGCGGTCACGTCGTTGACGGTGAGCGAGACGCCGTCGAGGGCGACCGAACCCTTGGCGGCGATGAACCGGGCGAGTTCCTCGGATACGGCAAAGACAAGGCGAAGCGAATCCCCCTCCTCCCCCACCGACTTCAGTTCGGTTACGCCGTCGACATGGCCGGTGACGATGTGGCCGCCCAGTTCGTCGCCGAGTTTGAGCGCG
>MIAC01000254.1:0-146 GCA_001830475.1 Rhodospirillales bacterium RIFCSPLOWO2_12_FULL_67_15 | reverse complement strand
GCGCCAGCGCCCGAGCGTGGTCCTGGTCAGCGTCTCGGCCGAGACCGTCGCCGCGAACCAGCCGGCGCCCTTGTCCACCACCGTCAGGCAAGCGCCCGAGCAGCAGACCGAGGCGCCGACGGCGAGCGTTGCGGTATCGAGTCCGG
>MIAC01000253.1:1159-1770 GCA_001830475.1 Rhodospirillales bacterium RIFCSPLOWO2_12_FULL_67_15 | reverse complement strand
ACAGGACGAGCGTCAGGTACATGGCCAGCGTCATCATTTCGCCGTGGGCGAAGTTAACGACGCGCACCACGCCGAAGATGACCGACAGGCCGAGCGCCATCAGCCCGTAGACCAATCCGGTCAGCAGGCCGCTGGCGGCGACGTTAAGGTAAATCTCGAACGGCACGGGCGGACCAGGTCCCGCCCGGAATCAGCGCTTGTCGTAGGGTTTCATCGGCAGTTCTGGACTGGCGTTCGACGCCGCCTTCGGCGCCACCGTCACCAGCTTGCCACCGCGATTCTGGATCGCGGAGTTCTTCAGCTTGTCGTTCTGGCCCTTGGCGTCGAATTGGATGCCGGGGCCCGGGCTGACGTTGTTCGTGATGTTGGTGGCGCGGATCGCGTCGGCGAGCGCCTTCGGGTTCGCGGAGCCCGCGCGCTTGAAGGCATCGGCGGCGACGAGCAGCGCCTCGAAGGTGTAGACGTGGTTGGTGTTGAGGCTGATGTCGGGGTACGCCTTGCGGTGCGCGGCCTCGAGCTGCCCGGTGAGCTTCTTGTTCGGGTCGTACCAGGGCACGAAGCTCAAGGGGCCGTCGGCGAGCTTGCCCAGCGTCTTCAGGTACTGGTCCTCG
>MIAC01000253.1:0-1127 GCA_001830475.1 Rhodospirillales bacterium RIFCSPLOWO2_12_FULL_67_15 | reverse complement strand
CGTACCAGCCCGGGCCCATGCTGAGCACCGCCATCGGGTTCCAGCGCTGCTTGACGAGCTCGCGCGTGATGAGGATGGCGTCATTCAGGCGGCTCGTCATGATGAGCGCCTCGGCGCCGCTCGCCTTGGCCTTCGCCACCTCGACCGAGAGGTCGCGCGCCGTCGGGTCGTAGGCGATCGTGTCGAGCACCTTGTAGGGGATCTGCGGGAACTTCGACATCACGCCGGTGAAGCCCTTCTGCATGGCGACGCCGAAGGTGTCGTTGACGTGCATGTACACGCAGGTCTTGGGCGCCTTGCCGGTGAGCGCGAAGATCTCCAACTGGTTGGCGAACGCATCGCCGAGGATCATCGGCGCGGTCGGGAAATTGCGGAACACGAACTTGTAGCCCTGCTCGGTGATCGGCGGCGCGGCGGCGATGTTGATGACGAACGGGATGCCGCGCTGCTCGGCGACCTGGGCGATCGCCGTGCTCTGGCCGGAATCGAAGGCGCCGACCAGAAGCTGCGCACCCTCGCCGATCAGGCGCTCGGCGCGCGAGCGGGCGACGTCGACGTTCGTCTCGGTGTCGCCGCTCATGATCTCCAGCTCGGGCAGCCCCAGGTCGCGGAGGATCCCGGGGAGGATCTGGACGACTCGATAGCAATCCTGGCCGATGCCGGCCTGCGCCCCGGAACGGGGCAGCAGCAAGCCGACTTTCAGCTTCTGCGCCTGGGCGCGGACCACGCTCGGAACAAGCGCGAACGGGGAAAGGGCGGTGGCGACGCCTGCGGCGGCCACGGTCTTGCTGAATTGCCGGCGATCCATGATTCCTCCTGTTTGTCGGGTCTCCGCGAATGTTATATAGCACTACAATCCGGGGGTCAATCATGAAAACCCTTCGCAAGCAGCGCGGACCGAGGCCGGGCAGCATCGCCCGGGTACCGGGCATCGACTATGGCGGCCTGGACGACCTGCTGGGCTACGAACTGCGGCGGGCGCAGCTCGCCGGCTTCGAGGCCTTCCACCGCGCCACCGCCGGCGTGGACATCACGCCGCCGCGCTATACCGCGCTCACCCTCCTGGGCGCGAACCCGGGGCTTTCGCAGACCGACCTGGGCGCCGCGCTCGGCACCGCGCGCTCCGG
>MIAC01000252.1:25978-26100 GCA_001830475.1 Rhodospirillales bacterium RIFCSPLOWO2_12_FULL_67_15 | reverse complement strand
GATATCAACGGCTTAAGCCCGTTTTACCCCGTGCAGACCGCGTGCGGACCCCGTGCAGACCGCGTGCAGACCCCGCGCAGACCCCAGACATGGCCGGTGCAACCCCGGTGCAAGCTCGTTCC
>MIAC01000252.1:25706-25853 GCA_001830475.1 Rhodospirillales bacterium RIFCSPLOWO2_12_FULL_67_15 | reverse complement strand
TGCTCGCGAGCGTGCTCGGGCTTTCGTCGGCCGTTTTCGTCATGCTGGTCTTGAGCCGCTACGTCGCCCACGGCGTGGACGCGACGCTCGCGACCCTCGCCGTCGGCACCACGGCGGCGGTGCTGTTCGAGTTCGGCTTCCGCCAAG
>MIAC01000252.1:21507-25505 GCA_001830475.1 Rhodospirillales bacterium RIFCSPLOWO2_12_FULL_67_15 | reverse complement strand
TGGCGCTCGTCTTTCTCGGCGCGCTCTTTCTCCTCGATATCGGGATCGCGCTGATCGCCTGCCTGTTCGTGGCCGCGGTGCTGGTGGCCTCCTTCCTGCTCCACGGCGCGCTCCGGGGCATGACCAAGGACACCGCCGCCGTCGCCGCCCGCCGCGGCGGGCTGATCGCGGCCGCCATCGCCGGGACCGACACGCTCCGCGCCTTCAACGGCCAGGGCTATCTCCGCAAGCTCTGGCGGGCCGAGACCGAGACCATGGAGCGGCTGCGCAAGACCGCGGCCGGGCGCCAGAATCTCGCCCAGTCGACGATCCAGGTGGCCCAGGGGCTGTTGACGGTCGCGGTCATCTCCGTCGGCGCGATCCTCGTGGTCAAGGGCAAGTTCGACGTCGGCGCGCTGATCGGCGCCAACATCCTCGCCGCCCGCGCCCTCAGCCCGATCGCCCGGGTCGCGGCGCTGATGCAGGAATTCGCCAAGGCCGATCAGGCCCTCGACGGACTCCGCGAGCTGGCCCGCCTGCCGCAGGAGAAAACCCAAGGCGCGGCGCTTTCGCAATACCGGGGCGGCCTCGAGTTCCGCGATCTCGGCTTCGCCTTCGCCGGCCAGCCGGTGCCGCTGTTCGAATCCTTTTCCTTGAAGCTCGATCCCGGCTCGATCCTGGTCGTCGCCGGCGGCAACGGCACGGGCAAGACCACGCTCGCGCGCATGATCGTCGGGCTGGTCGAGCCCCGGCGCGGGCAGATCCTCGCCGACGGGGTCGACCTCCAGCAGTTCGTTCCCGAATGGTGGCGCAAGCAGGTGATCTACCTGCCGCAGGAACCGAGGCTGTTGGCCGGCACGCTCCGCGACAACATCGCCATGGCGCGCCCGGACCTGGACGATGCCACGCTCAATCGCCTGATCGCCGCCTCAGGGCTCCGCAAATTCATCGACCAGAGCCCGGGCGGGCTGGATGCCCCGGTCGTCAACAACGGCGAAGGACTGGCGCTCGGCATCCGCCGGCGGGTCGCGCTCGCCCGCGCGCTCGCGACCGGGGGCATGCTCGCGGTGTTCGACGAGCCGACCGAGGGCATGGACGCCGAAGGCTCGACCCAGGTCTATGCCGTCATGAACGATCTCAGCCGGCGGGGCGCGACCGTGATCGCTTTTTCCCACGACGCCAACATCCTGCGCGGCGCGCAGGTGGTGGTGAACCTGGACGTCAAGCCGACGCCGGCGGTGCTTTCCACCAAGACCGGTGCCGTCGGCGCGCCGGCGGGCCCCCCGGGCGCGCACGCGCCCAAACTCGTTGACCCGGCGGCGTCCCTGGCGCCCGGACTTAAGTCTGGGCGGCCTTCGCCGCCGGGCGGAGACGCGGCATGAGCGAAACGGACGACCCGGAACAGGGCGCGCGGCTGATCGTCTATCTCGGCGGGGCCTTGATCGTCGTCGCCCTGGCGTGGGCCGCGGTCGCGCCGCTCGACGTGGTGGCGACGGCGAACGGCGAAGTGATCCCCGCGACCCAGATCAAGAGCATCCAGCATCTCGAAGGCGGCATCGTCCGCGAGATCCTGGTGCGCGAGGGCCAGAAGGTGGAGAAGAACCAGCCGCTGGTGGTGCTGGAAACGACCGCGAGCGACGCCGACGTGCAGGAGCTTCGCGTCCGGACCAATTCGCTCCGCGCCGAGATCGCGCGACTCGAGGCGGAAGCGGCGGGTTCGTCCGCGCCCGAATTTCCCGAGGATCTCGTCAAGCAGGATCCGGCGCTGGTGGCGCAAACCCTCGACACGTTCCGCACCCGCCGCGGCCGCCTCGAATCCCTGCTCGTCCAGGCGCGCGAGCAGATCGTTCAGCGCGAGCAGGAGATCAAGGAAATCCGCGCGCGCATCGAGACCGACCGCGCCGCGCTCGTGTTTTCCCGCGAGCAGATCAAGATCAGCGAGGAATTGCTCAAGGACGACCTCACCAACCGGATGCTGCACCTGAATCTGCTCAAGGAAGAATCCGCGCTCCGGGGCCGGATCGAGGAAAACACCTCGGCGCGGCGGCGGATCGAGGCGGCGCTGACCGAGGCGCGCGCCCGGCTCGACAACGTGAATCGCTCGGCCGAAACCGAGATCAACGAAACGCTCGGCGAAAAGCGCCGCTCGCTCGACGAGTTCGCGAGCCGGCAGCGCAAGTTCACCGACAGCCTCGAGCGCACCGTGCTGCGCGCGCCCGGCGACGGCGTGATCAAGACCATGTACGTCGCCACCGTCGGCGGCGTGATCAGGGCCGGGGCCACCGTCGCCGATCTCGTTCCCGCCGGCGACGTGCTGGTGATCGAAGCCAAGCTGCCGCCCCAGGACGTCGGCCATGTGCGGCGGGGGCAGATCGCCACCATCAAGCTCGCCTCGGCGGACGCGGTGCGTTTCGGCAACCTCGAAGGCAGGGTGACGAACGTCAGCCCCGACACGATGATGACGCAGCAGGGCGCGACGTTCTACAAGGTGCGGATCGAGACCGAGCGCGACTACTTCCAGCAGCGCAATCTGCGCTACGACCTGGTGCCGGGCGTGCAGGTGGCGACCTCGATTCTCACCGGCCGGCGGACGGTGCTCGAATACCTGCTCGATCCGCTGATCGGCGGAACGGACACGGCGTTGCGCGAGCGATGAATGTCTGGGCGCTTGCGCCCGGCCATCGGCGATGCCACCATGAACGAGGTTTGAGGGAATTGAAATTCATGTCCGCTTCCGACCGCTCCGCCCGTCTCGCCATCGGCTTTTCCTGCGTCGGGCATTCCTATTCGCACCTGTTCGCGCCGATTTTCTTCGTCGCCGTGCTGGCGCTGGAGAAAGACCTTGGGCTCACCCATGGCGAAGCCGTGGCCCTGATCGTCGTCGGCAGCGCGCTGTTCGGCTTCGCCGCGCCGCTCGCCGGCTGGCTCGGCGATCGCTGGAGCGCGACCAAGATGATGGCGCTCTTCTTCTTCGGCACCGGGGCGGGCATGGTCGCGACCGCGTATGCCCGCACCCCGTTCGAGATTTCGCTCGCGCTCTCCGTCACCGGGTTGTTCGCCTCCATCTATCATCCGGTTGGGGTGGCGTGGCTGGTGCGCAACGCCGTCAACCGCGGCACCGCGCTCGGCCTCAACAACATGTTCGGCAGTTTCGGCCCGGCGGCGGCGGCGTTGATGGCGGGCGGGCTGATCGACTGGCTCGGCTGGCGCGCGGCGTTCCTCTGGCCGGGACTGCTGGTGGTGCTGACCGGGTTCGCCTTCTTGGCCTTGGTGGCGCGCGGCGCGATCGTCGAGATGAAGGCCGACCGGCGCCCCGACGCGCCCGCCTCGCGCGAGGACGCGACCCGGGCCCTCGTCGTCCTCTTCTTCACCATCTTGTGCTCCAGCCTGGTCTATCAGGCGACCCAGCCGGCGATTCCGAAGCTGTTCTCGGAACGGGTGATGGGGACCGAGGGCGGCGTGCTCGGCGTTTCCGCCTTGGTCGCGCTGGTTTACGGGCTCGCGGGGATGTTGCAGATCGCCGCCGGAAAGATCAGCGACATCTATCCGCCCCGGCGCGTTTACACGCTCGGATTCCTGATCCAGGCGCCGATCCTGCTGCTGGCCGCGTTCGCGGACGGCCTGGCGATCGTCGCCGTCATCTTCGTGTCGGTATTCGTCAACATCGGCTCGACCACGGCGGAAAACGTCCTCTTCGCCCGCTACACGCCGGGGCGTTGGCGCAGCTTTGCCTTCGGTCTCAAGTTCATCGTCGCGCTCGGCATCGCCGCGATCGGGATCCGAATCGAGGGCTGGCTCTACGACGCGACCGGAGGGTTCCAGGTCTTGTTCATGTTCCTGGCGGTGGTCGTCCTGATCGGCATGGCGGCGACGTTGTTCGTCCCGGAAGACAAGGCATCCGCCAAACCCGCGCCCGAGATGCAGCCGGCGGAGTAGGGGTTAGGTTCGGGCGTCTTCGCCGTAAAGACCGCGCGCGGCGTCGTCGAGAACGATGTGTCTCGGCTTGTCGCCTTCGAGAT
>MIAC01000252.1:19137-21481 GCA_001830475.1 Rhodospirillales bacterium RIFCSPLOWO2_12_FULL_67_15 | reverse complement strand
CGCTCCAGCGTTCGCACGAACCGCGCGCTGTCGAACAGCGGCGTGGTCAGGCGATTCGCGGCCAGTTTCGCCTTCAGGGCGGCGAGCGCCGCCGGGTCCCGGGCGTAGCGGCGCGCCAGCGCCATGCATCCGGCCATATCCTCGGCGATCAGTTCGGAGAGACCGATCGCGGCGAGCTTGCTTGCCGATCCCAGCGACGCGCAATGCGTGCCGCGAACCGCGACCACCGGCACGCCCGCCCACAGGGTGTCGCTGGTGGTGACGCCGCCGTTGAACGGCAGGGTGTCGAGGGCGAGATCGGCGAGCGCGATGCGGGCGAGGTGCTCGGGCTTCGGTCGCCGGCGGGCGAAGATCAGCCGCGCGGGCTCGACGCCGCGCGCCGCCGCTTCCCGGCTCAGATTGTCGGCCATCGTGTCGTTGCTGCGGTAAAGCCACAGCACGGCGTCCGGAATGTCGCGGAGAAGGGCCATCCAGGAATCGAACACCTCGGGAGTCAATTTCCGGGCTTCGTTGAACGAGCAGAAAACGAATCCCGATTCGGGCAGGCCTTCGTCGGCGCGAGCGAACCGCCGCTCCGCGATCGCTTCGCGGTCGTGGATCGCGTAGCAGGGAGGAACGACGATCAGCTTTTCGGAATAGAACCGCGCGTTGTCCGGAGGCACGACGATGCGATCCGCGATCGTGTAATCGAACAGATCGCCGCCGATCGTTCCGGCGAAGCCGAGATAATTCACGGCGACGGGCGCCGGCCTTAAGGCCGAGACGCCAAGCCGATGGCCCTGGGTGAAACCGCCGAGGTCGATCAGGATGTCCACGCCGTCGGCGCGGATGCGTTCGGCCGCGGGCCGGTCGCCCAGGACCCGGATATCCGCGAACGCGTCGGCCTCGTTCGCGAATCCTTTGCGGAGATCGCTGCCGTCGTCGGGGCCGGCGGAATAGGCGCGGACTTCGAAGCGCGTCCGGTCGTGCCGGCCGAACAGCGGCCGGATCAGTTGGCCGACGGGATGGTTGCGGAAGTCGGCGGAAAGATAGCCGAGCACGATGCGGGCGCGGCCGTTCCTTTCCGCTCGCGGGACGGCGGGGAGGCGGCGCTGCGACAGCCGCCGGGCGAGCGCTTCGCTTTTGAGACTCGCCACGCGGTAATTGTACTCGGGATCGGCGGAACGGCAGATATTGAGAAACGGGAACTCGGCGGGTCGGCCGCCGGCAGCGACGGCGGCGCGGGTGCGGGCGTCGAGGTCGGCGATCAACGGAGCGTAATCCTTCCAGGAACAGGTCGAGAGATAAAGCATTGCCAAGGTCGAGGCGTTTTCATCCATGGTCGGATCGGCGGCGTAGGCGTCGCGGGCCGCGGCGAGCGCCTCCTCGGAATGTCCGGCGCGTTGAAGCAACGTGCCGAGGTTGGCCAACGCCCGGGCGTGACGCGGGCGAACGGACAGCGCGCGGCGAAAGCACTCCTCCGCCGCGGCCGGTTCGTGACGCGCGGCGGAAATCCGTCCCATGTTGACGAGGGCGTCGGCATGGGCGGGATCGAGCTTCAAGGCGGCGCGGAAACAGGTTTCGGCCTGCTCGGGTTCGCCGGTTTCGAACAGGGCGTAACCCAGGTTATTCTGCGTGTCGGTCGGGAAGGCGCCGGTGGCGGCGAGTCGGCGCAACAGGGGGATCGCCTCGTCATGCCGATCGCCGCCGAGAAGTAGGGTGGCAAGATTGTACGTCGCGAGCGCGTGTCCGGGCTCGGCCTCGAGCGCGCGGCGGAAACAGGCCAGGGCTTCTTCGCCCCGGTTCCGGGCCGAAAGAGTGGTGCCGAGATTGCTGTGGGCGTCGGCGAAATCGGGCCGGAAGGCGATGGCGCGGCGGAATCTCTTTTCCGCGTCTCCCAGCCGGCCCGTGGCCTTGAGCAGTTGTCCCAGGTTGTTGAGGATGTTGGCGTCGCGCGGGGCGCGCTTCGACGCTTTTTCCAGAAGCTCGATCGCTTCGCCGGTCCGTCCGCGGCGATGGACGAGGATGCCGAGCAAATGAAGCGCGTCGGCGTCGCCGGGACGGGCGGCGAGGATCGCGCGATAGGCGGCCTCGGCGTCGCCATAAAGCCCGGCGCGCTCCAGGTCCTGGGCGCGGGCGAGCGCTTGCTTTGCGTTCATGGAGGGGCCCAGGCCGACGCGGCCTATGCGGATACGTTCGCGCGATCGAGCTCGGCGAGGCGCGCGGCCATGACTTGCAGGAGCTGCTTGTCAAGATCGGGAATGTCCCGGAGCAGGCGCTCGAAGTCTTCGACGTCGAGCACGAGCAGGCTGCATTCGGTTTCCGACACCACGGTGGCGGTGCGCAGCCCGTGTTTCAAGAGCGC
>MIAC01000252.1:13055-19127 GCA_001830475.1 Rhodospirillales bacterium RIFCSPLOWO2_12_FULL_67_15 | reverse complement strand
GATCTCGCCGAAGTAGTCGCCGGGGCCGAGGTGCTTGGGCGCCGGGGCGATGTCGACCGCGACTTCGCCCGAGACGATGAAGAACATCGCGTCGGCTTGTTCGCCGCGGCGGACGACGGCGTAGCGCGCGGGCACGTTCTTGGCCTTGAGAACGCTGACGATGTCGGAGACGCGCACCGCGTCCAGCCTGCGGAAGAGGGGCACGCTCGCGACCATCCGCCAGGAAACGACGAAGTCGTATTTGCGGATTTCCTGGATGAAACCGGTGGCGAGAATGCCGGTCGGCAACGCGAGCAGCCCTATCCCTGAGAGCATGAGCAGGCCGCCGAAAACGCGGCCCAAGGGCGTGGCGGGAACGACGTCGCCGTAGCCGGTGGTGGTCATGGTCACGATCGCCCACCACATGGATTGGGGAATCGTGCCGAATTGCTGCGGTTGCGCCTCGTGCTCGATCAGATGCATGACGCTCGAGGAGAACACCAGCAGGATCGCGGCGATCACCACCGTGGCGAGAAGAGGGCGGCGCTGGGTATAGGCGACGCGGACGAGCGCTTCGAACGCGTGCGAATAACGGGTCAGCTTGAGCAGACGGAGAATGCGGAGGATGCGCAGGAAGCGCAGGTCGAGCTCGACGAGGATCCCGAGGTAGAAGGGCAGGAAGGCGAACAGGTCCACGAGCGCATGGAACGAGAGCGCGTATTTGAGACGCGCCCGCAGCGGGGTGAACGCGATGTAGAGGGGATGCTCCGGCGCGATCCAGAGCCTGAGCGCGTATTCGATCGTGAACACGGCGACCGAGAAGGCATCGAACGCCTGGAGCAGGGCGGAGTAGGCCTCTTCCACCGCCGGAACCGACTCGAGAACGACGGCGGCGACGTTGGCGAGGATCAGAATGACGATGAAGGCGTTGAAGACGTGAACCGTGCGTTTGCCGGGCAGGGGCTCGTCGATGAGGTGGTAGACCCGCCGGCGCAGGGTCGGCTTGCTTTCGGTCGAATCGGCGGCCGCGGTTCCGTTCATCGTTTCAGCCTCAAGCTTTTGCCGCCTTGGCCAGCGCTTGATCGAGGTCGCGGATCAAATCTTCCGCCGTCTCGATCCCGACCGAAAGTCTGACCACGTCCGGCCCGGCGCCGGCGGCGATTTGCTGCTCGGGCGAAAGCTGCCGGTGCGTGGTCGAGGCGGGATGAAGGATCAGCGAGCGCGTGTCGCCGATGTTGGCGAGATGGGAAAAGAGGTTGACCGATTCGACCAGCTTCACGCCGGCCTCGAACCCGCCTTTGAGGCCCAAGGTGAACACCGAGCCCGCGCCCTTGGGCAGGTACTTGCGGGCGAGCGCGCGATAGGGGCTCGATTCGAGCCCGGCGTAGGAAACCCAGGCGACCTGCGGATGCTTCTCCAGGAACTCGGCGAGGATTTGCGCGTTAGCGACGTGCCGCTCCATCCTGAGATGCAGCGTCTCGATTCCGGTGATGGTGTAGAAGGCGTTCGCGGGCGCGAGCGCCGGGCCGAAGTCGCGCAAGCCGACCGCGCGCGCCTTCATGGTGAAGCCGAAGTCGCCGAAGGTTTCGTAGAACGTGAGGCCGTGATAGGCGGGATCGGGCTGGGTCATGGTCGGAAACTTGCCGTTCTTGGCCCAATCGAACTTGCCCGATTCCACCAGCGCCCCGCCGATCGAGGTGCCGTGGCCGCTCAAGAACTTGGTCGTGGAATGGACGATCAGGTCGGCGCCCCATTCGAACGGGCGGCAGAGGTAGGGGGTGGCGAGGGTGTTGTCCACGATCAGGGGAATACCGGCTTCGCGGGCGATCGCCGCCACCGCTTCGAGATCGACGACGATGCCGCCCGGATTCGCCAGCACCTCGATGAAGATCGCCTTGGTTTTGGGGCCGAGCGCGCGGCGGAAATTCTCCGGATCAATGGGATCGACGAACCGGCAGGTCCAGCCCAGGCGCTTGAAGCTGATGCCGAACTGGGTGATCGAGCCGCCGTAGAGATTGCGCGAGGCGATGAACTCGTCGCCCGGCTCGAGCAGCGTGAAGAACGCCAGGAACTGCGCGGCATGGCCCGAAGCCGCGCACACCGCGGCCCGGCCGCCTTCGAGGCTCGCGATCCTTTCCTCCAGCACCGACACGGTCGGATTGGTGATACGCGAGTAGATAAAGCCGAAGGTCTGCAGGTTGAACAGGTCGGCGGCGTGTTCTACGTCCTCGAAGACATAGGACGTGGTCTGATAAATGGGCGTATTGCGCGCGCCGGTGACCGGATCGGGGCGCGCGCCCGCGTGCACGGCGCGGGTCTCGAAGCCGTATTCGGACGGCTGGGCGTCGCGAGCCGCCTTCGCCGGCCGGTCGGGGGAATCGTTCACGGCCGCATCCTCGGTCGTTTGGCCGATATGATCCCGGAATTGACGCCGGACCAGGAGAGCTCCCCGAACAAACGCCCGTACTCGATCTTCGGGCAGCGATTCATGACGACGGTAAGTCCCGCCTTCTCGGCGCGCGCCGCGGCGGCGTCGTTGCGCACGCCGAGCTGCATCCAGATCACGCGGATGCCCTTGGCGGGCGCCAGTTCGATCGCCTCGTCCACGATCGGGCCCACCGTATCGGAAGAGCGGAAGATGTCCACCATGTCGAAGCGGTCGGGAATGTCGGCAAGCGAAGCGTAGACGGTTTCGCCCCAGACGGTCTGGCCTGCGGCGCCGGGATTGACCGGAATGACCCGGAACCCCTTGCCCTTAAGATACTTCATGGCGAAGTTCGACGGCCGCACCCAGTTCGCGGAGGCGCCGACCATGGCGATAACGCGAACCGATTTCAGAATCTGGCGGATATGATCATCGTCGTAGCGGAGCTCGGAAGAGGGTTCGACGGCCGTAGCGGTCATGGGTCGGGCCACCGCGGCGGACGTTTGGCGATGAAGGCGTCGATTCCTTCCCCGGCGTCGCGGAGCATCATGTTCTCGGTCGCGACCTGGCTCGCGTAGTCGTAGGCGTCGGCGAGGCCCATCTCGATCTGGCGGTAAAACGCTTCCTTGCCGATCTTGAGAACGCGCGGGGACTTGGCAAGCAGGATCCGGGCGAGGCCGGCGATGGTCTGATCGAGGGCGTCCGCCGGCACGACCCGGGTGACGAGTCCGATCTCGTACGCCCGCGCCGCGTCCACGGATTCGCCCGTCAGCAGCATCTCCATCGCCGCCTTGCGGGGGACCGCGCGGGAAAGCGCCACCATCGGCGTCGAGCAGAAAAGCCCGATGTGAACGCCGGGGGTGGAAAACGTCGCGCTTGCGGCCGTGACGGCCATGTCGCAGGTCGCGACCAGCTGGCAGCCGGCGGCGAAGGCGGGACCGTGAACGCGCGCGATCACCGGCTGGGGCAGGCGGGTGATCGCGAGCATCAGCCGGCTGCACTGGCGGAACAGCGCCTCCTGGAACTCGCGGCCCGGGTTGGCGCGCATCTCCTTGAGGTCGTGCCCGGCGCAAAAGGCGGGACCATTGGCGGCGATGACCACGACCCGCACCGACGGGTCCCTGGCGAGGGCGTCGAGTTCCTGCTCCAACGCCGACATCAGGTCGCGCGCGAGCGCGTTGCGTTGCGCCGGGCGGTTGAGGGTGAGGGTGGCGATTCCGCCCGCATCCGAACGGAGGAGGGGGAAATCGGTCTTGGTTTTGGCAACGGCGGTCATGGCCGGGTGAACCTCGCGCGGGGGGAACGGCAGGAATCTTCCAGGATTCCGGGGGCCTCTGGCAAGCGGGAACGTTCCGAACCGGTCGGCGGCTCAGGCTGGGCGCCGGATCGGGCCGGGCCCCGATTGACGTTAACGTAAACGGAAATTAGGCTGGGCGGAGAATCGACCCGAAACCTGCGGCCTTTGCGGCGGAACCGATGCCCCAATCGAGCGGAAAGATCGCGCCCAAAATCACGACAGCCGAATTCAACGTCCTGATGGCCGAGGAAATGCCGTGGGCGGTGGAAACCGGCATGCGCGCGACCCGCATCGCGCGGGGCCGCGCGGTGCTGCGCCAGCCCTTCGGCCCGACGATGCTCAGGCCGGGGGGCACCATTTCCGGCCCGGCCATGATGGCGCTCGCGGACGCGACCATGTACGCGACCGTCCTGAGCGCGATCGGCAAGGTCAAGCTCGCCGTCACCACCAGCTTCAACATCAACTTCCTGCGCCGGCCCTTTCCGGGCGAACTGGTCGCCGAGGGACGGGTCATAAAGCTCGGAAAAAGGCTCGCGGTGATGGAAGTGACGATTCACTCCGAAGGCCACGCCGAACCGGTCGCGCACGCGACCGGCACGTATTCGATTCCACCCGCGCACCGGGCCTAGTTTGCGGCCAACTGGATAAGCCGCCGGGTATAAGCCTCGTCGACGCACGCAAGCTCGGCTTCGCGGCCCTTCATGATGGGGGCGTACTTCATGTCCTCCCCCAAAATGTGCCCGGCGATCCAGTCGCGCATGAAATCGAGCAGGCCCCGCTCGATTCCATCGCGGAAACCGCCGGCATACGCCTCGCGAATGTGCTGCAAGGCTTCAATGATTTGCCGGTGGGCGACGTGGTGACTTTCCAGTTCGGCGTAGCCTGAGGCGCGCATCATCGCCTCCTCGCGGCCGAAGTGATATTCGGTGTAGTCCACCAGGCCGTTGATGATGCTGGCGACGATCGCGTCGGCTTCGCCCTTCGCGATCGCGTCCGCGAGCTGGTTGATGAGGCCGAAGAGCATCTTGTGATCGGTATCGAGGGCTTCGACCCCGACGCTCATGGCCGGGGTCCAGGTGACGGCCGGCATGTCCGCTCCTATAGCATGGCGTCCTGACCGCGGGGAAGGATGATCACCCATTGTGGTAAAATAATACCGCGAAACAAGTATCTGATATTGATAAGCGTTTCCGAGTTGACAGCGCGTTTTCATGTGACATACTCCGCGCCCTCGCGCGTACCCCAAGCGCCAAGGACCCGTTCGCCATGAAGACCTATTCCGCCAAGCCCGCCGACGTGACGCGCAAGTGGTATGTCGTCGACGCCGCCGATGTCGTGCTCGGCCGGCTCGCTAGCATTCTCGCTCTTCGACTCCGCGGCAAGCACAAGCCGATCTTCACCCCGCACATCGACTGCGGCGACAACATCATCGTCGTCAACGCCGAGAAAGTGAAGCTGACGGGCAACAAGCTTGCTCGCAAGGTATTCCACTGGCACACCGGCCATCCGGGCGGGGTCAAGACCCGGACCATGGGCCAGATCCTGGGGGGCAAGACACCCGAGCGCGTCGTCGTCAAGGCGGTCGAGCGCATGCTGACCCGCAATCCGATGGGCCGCGCCCAAATGCGCAAGCTGCACGTCTACGCCGGGTCCAAGCACCCGCACGAGGCCCAGAACCCCGAGGTTCTGGACGTCGCCGCGATGAATCCGAAAAATAAAAGGAGCGCCTGAAAATTATGCCCGAAACGATCAAGTCGCTCGCCGAGCTCAAGGATTCGCCGGTCGCTCCGGTTCTGTCGGCGTCGGGTCCGGCCACGCCGCCCGAGCCCGTTATCGACGCGCTCGGGCGTTCGTACGCGACCGGGCGGCGCAAGAACGCGGTCGCGCGGGTCTGGGTCAGGCGCGGTCCCGGCAAGATCACGGTCAACGGCAAGGACTTCCAAGCTTATTTCGCGAGGCCCGTCCTCCAGATGCTGCTCAAGCAGCCGCTCGTGACCGCCGAGCGCGACGGCCAGATCGAAATCTGGTGCACGGTGACCGGCGGCGGGCTTTCCGGCCAGGCCGGAGCCGTTCGCCACGGCATCAGCCGCGCGCTCATCCTCTATGAGCCGGGCCTGCGCCCCACCCTCAAGAAGGGCGGGTTCTTGACCCGCGATTCGCGCGTGGTCGAGCGCAAGAAGTACGGCCACGCCAAGGCCCGACGCAGCTACCAGTTCTCGAAACGCTGATTTTCCGCGACGACCCACCCGGTTCCCGTATCATCGGGCGTCCCTTGCGGGGCGCCCGATGTGTTTTGGGCTAGGGAATATACGACCATGACGGCAACGGTATTCATCGACGGCGAGGCCGGGACCACCGGCCTTCAGATCAA